>JARYLJ010000033.1 GCA_029907705.1 Methanomicrobiales archaeon | reverse complement strand
TCACTGTAGGATACGGGGGATTTTATTTTACATCACTTCGTGTACGCTACCTATAACCGCAGTGTTGCTGATAACTCCTACTTCTAAAGGTCGCAAGGGCCGAATTGCAACGCTAAATGGTGTAGATCGACATGCAGGAACCATCGCTGGGAAATCCGTCTCCCCCTCGTGCGGGTACTGTGAATACATCGCAGACTGCTTTCCGTTTTTCAGATCGGCTCCTTCGGAATCTTCCGTCTCTTTTGAGCCGGAGCGCCGCTATACTGCAGGAGATCGGAACTGCCATGGAATCCCGCCAAAGATCGCTGAAAAACCTCCATGAGCGGCTTTCAGAGGGGCGTTTCAACCTCGCTATTTTGGGGCAATTCAAGCGGGGGAAAAGCACCCTCCTGAATGCGATCCTCGGCGAGGATATTCTGCCAAGCTCGGTGATTCCGCTCACCGCCATACCCACCTTCGTCCGATACGGCTCAGAGCGCACAATCCGAATTCACTTTCAGGACCGGCGGGAGGAGGAGGTTCATTCCACGGGAGATCCTGAACAACTCAGGAAAACGCTCCTCGACTATGTATCCAAAGAGGCGAATCCGAAGAATATCAAAGGTGTTTCTTTCGTGGAGATGACACACCCGGCTGTAATCCTGAAGGAGGTGGTTCTCATCGACACACCCGGGATAGGCTCGGCTCACCGGCACAATACGGAGATGACACTCAATTTTCTTTCGGAGTGCGATGCGGCACTCTTTCTTATCTCGGCAGACCCTCCGATCACAGAGGTGGAGCTGGAGTTCCTCGGCGAGGTGAGGAGGAATGTTAGAAAGGTATTCTTCGTACTGAACAAGACCGATTACCTCTCCGAGAGCGAACAGGAGATCGCGATCCAGTATTTCAGAAAGATGCTCGCGGAAAGGATCGGTTTCCTGCCCGATGGAGAGATATTTCCTGTCTCTGCGAGGAGGGCGCTGATGGCGAAGGAGAGCGGCGATCCTGCCCTTCTCTCTTCGAGCGGTCTCACCCGTGTCACCGATTACCTGATCCAATTCCTGGCACGGGAGAAGAGCCGGTTGCTCGAAGAAGCGATAGCGGGCAAGGCACTGGATCTCCTCCAGGATGCCATGCTCCAGGTGAATCTGGAGAAGAGATCGCTGGAGATGCCCATCGATGACCTGGAGAGGAGGCTTACACTCTTTCGGAAGAAGATCGAAGAAGCGAAATACGAGCGCCAGCAGACGCAGGATATTCTGAACGGGAATCGGCATCGGGTGATCGGGCGGCTGGAGGAAGAGTGTGTGAAATTGCGCGAGAAGTCACTCCGGCATCTCGAAGCGGTCGCCAATGCCGCTTTTGCGTCAGAATCGGAACCTGATGCCGCCCGCGTCAGGAATGTGATCGCCCAGGAGATCCCTGTCTACTTCGAGCATACGCTCGGCGATGTCACACGGCACTTCGATGCGGAGCTCTTTTCGATCCTTTCAGGCCATCGGGAGAGGGCCTTCCGCCTTGTAGAATCCATAAGGGAGGCCGCATCGAATATCTTCGATATACCGCATCACACATCAGCGGCTCCGAGACCTCTGGCACTGGCCCGTGAACCGTACTGGGTCACCCGCAGGTCATGGTCCGGCATGCTCAGTGCAGTTTCACCCGATCTCTTCGAGAGGGCCCTGCCACGCCAGATGAGGGAGCAACGGGTCAGGGCCCGCATCATGAGGGAGATCCAGTCGCTGGTCGTGCAGAACGTCGAGAACCTCCGATGGGCCACGCTCCAGAACATCGACGCTGCGTTCCGCGCATTCGCCCGCGAACTCGACGAAGAACTGGCACAGACGGTGGAGGCCACGCACGGTGCCATCGCTGCCGCGTACACCCGGAAAAAGGAGCGCAATGAGGAGATCGCAGGACGGGCAGCACTGCTGCAGAAGACCTCCGCCGAGCTCCAGTCGCTCATCGGGGAGTTCACGCCTCTCCCCCGCTCTCATGAATGAGGGATCGCCAATCGTACGGGCGGATCTCGTCTCCGATCCGCTGCATCGATCAAAAATTCTGGAGTATGTGAAGGGGTGCCGTTGCGGTTCAGGTGGATACTGTTTCTACCGGCTCGATGAACCGAATGCGGCCGATACGTACCATGCACTGTTCACCATGGTGCTTCTGGGAGAGGATGTGAGGGACGAAAAGACCGTATAATTCCTCTCTGGCCTTCAGAAGCCCGACGGTTCCTACTCCTCCCTCTACGCCGCCCTCTGTGCCGGGAGAGGACTCAGGCTCATGGGTGAAGGGCCCCGCTACGATCCCGGGGAGTACCTCATGCGGCTCTTTCCCTGCCCTGATCCCCGCACAGAGGCGATAGTGGCATTCTCCCTCTTCGATTCGCTCCATACATGGGTCTCCCTTCGTGCACTGTACGGGATCCCGCTTTCGTCATCTGAAAGGACAGGTATCAAGCATGCGGTATTGCCGTTCCAGAATAAATCCGGTGGTTTCGGCTCCCCCCTGGCCTCCATGAAGGAGACATGGCAGGCGGCCGAAGTCCTTCTGGTGACCGGTTATCCCCTCGGGAGGCAGAATATCGTGCGATTCGTTCATTCCTGCGAGGATCCGGAGTTCGGATATCTCGGAAGGCCTGATACAAGGCCGTCCTACCTGGAGGATGTATACGCAGGTCTGCGCCTCTCTGCGCTCCTCTCTCACCCACCCCGTTACAGGGACGCGGTCATCGACTTCCTTCGAAGATGCCGCCATTGTTCCGGCGGATATGCACGGTCGGTCTTCGGCGGGATAGCCACACTCGAGTTCACCGCCATCGCGGTGGAGGCATTTGCGATGCTTTCGGGGGTGGAGCTGTTCCACCGTACGCCGATGAGGGCGATATGACGGGAATGGAGCGAGGAGGAAGGACTTCGGATATTGCTGCAACAGGCGAAGGTATGAGAGATCGGTTATTCATAAATTGCCCGTCAATACGAATGTGGTGCCACTTATCGTACTTTTGGATGCCGGGTGCTCATCAACCGGCGGCGGGAAGTGATGCTGCCCTGCAGCCCTCCTCCGCAAGGGATATGCGGGGGTGTGATACAGTCCCATTATGAAATTGTCGATCGTCGACACCCTGGGCATCGGTGCTCTTCTCTGGCTGATCGGTTATCTCGCCTCGCTGGTGCTCTTCTTTTCACCCTATGCTGAGATCATGGGCTGGATCATCACCGTGTCATTCACCCCGGTCGCCATCGCGGTCGTCTGGTGGCGCTTCAGAGAGAGGGGCCTCAGGATGGGCGATTTTGCTGTGATAGGGTTTGCATGGACCGCAATAGCGATGGTGCTCGACTACCTCTTCATCTTCCGGCTCTTTCAGGCCAGTTACTATACGGCGGATGTATTCGTCTACTATGCCCTCACATTCCTCATCCCGGTTGGGGTAGGGTTCTACCTCGTTTAAACCGGTGGGGAGTGATAGCCGAACCCACCGACTTTCCGTTTACTGCTTTTGCCATATCGGGATGCAACGAGGTGTTGGCCTTTGCGAGGGCCCCGATACACTGGAACATCCGGCATCCGCCATCTGAGGTTCCACCACGAGTTGGTGAAGGAGCGCGGGGCGGTGAAGGGGGTGTCGGCACTCGCCCCCGAAAATATCTCTTTTCGCATCGCACGACCCGGCGCCGGGTTACATGATTCGATCGGTCCTGAAAAACCGCCGAGGTTTTACTTTGATGCAGGTATCCCGCGAAGAAGCGAGAGAGCGGTATTCTGTGTGGAACTGCTGCCGAGCAGTGTTGGGCAAAATCAGGTGAAGGCTACGGGGGTATTCGGGAGCATACGAATGCGGTCGAATGCACGGGAAAGAATATCTTTTCACCCCTCTCGGGATGTTGGAAAGTATATTGAAGATTTCTACCCCTGCTCAATGGATCTCTCATTCGATTGGGATGCGCCCGCGGGAGGGGTTCGTGACCATGGCGACGATTCGATCGAGATATGCAGGGTCCATGTATCTGTGCCCGCAGAGTGCGAATGTGCCCCTCAGCCGCGCACCCTGGCTCTCCAGCTCCCATCTCAGTAAACCGGGCGCCCTGCCTGCCGCCATGCAGCATGTAACGAATGCGACTGCCTCCTTCCCCTCGCAGCCCTCCATCGCAGCGATGGCACCGTTGATCACCGGTGTGGGTGAACCCGCCCATACAGGAGAGCCGACGACGATGCAATCGTAACCTGACACATCTATCGATTCAGGTTCGACCCGATCCCTCGATCCGAAGAGCGCGCGCCTGACACCGAAGATTCGCCGTGTGATTTCGTTGTAGGGAAAACTTGGTCGCACGCGGATCAGATCGGCAGAGGTCCTCTTCGCGATATATTCGGCCGCGTACTTCGTATGGCCTGTATCGCTGTGGTATACCACGATGCTGCGCATGAATGCACGTTATCCCACTCCTCTCAAAAAACCTTCTCATATTCAGTCCTCCTCCTTCCGGTGAAGGTGCCAGAGGCAGAGGAAGACGGATAGGATCCCGGTTATCGCAGGGACCAACAGGAGATTGACGGTGAGATAGCCGCTCCAGAGTGATAGGATCATGAGAAGGCTCGCCGCCGCTGAATGGGGAGGGCACCTTTTTTTCGATTTGCGATCCGTGAAAGGTGCAAGGAGCAGGGTCGAATATATGGCACCGGTGAATACCCAGCCCAGGAAGTTGGTGAGCGGCACTCCGTAATACTGGCCGCCATCCGCCCATATCCAGAGGCCTGCATGCACTGCCGCCGGATCGATCACGAGATCGGCGATCAGGAGGAGCGACGTCGATAAGGGGATTGCCCTCGAAAGATGGCCCGATGAAAATCGGCAGGCGACGGCCACTGCACCGATGAGTACCGGCGGATAGGCGAAGGCGACAGACAATGGAACCAGACCGAATGCCAGGGGACCCAGTGAGGAAGAATAACGGAATCCCCCGTAGGGATAACCCGTGGAGACGGCCAGAGCCTCCACTGCGATCGGAACCACCGATATGATCGCGAGGGCGAACAGACCTCTCCCGAAACCGAGCCAGCGGAGAAGTACCGCGTACGATGGAAGCGCGAGAAGGAGGATGACGAGGCCGGAGACGGGGCTGTATGCAGGATCGGGATGAACGAAGAGGAGACCGAAGAGGAAGAGGGCGATGGCGGAAAGAGTGAACAGGTATATCCTCCGCCACCCCCGCATGCTTAAAGTTCGCTCTCCTGAAAGAAAAACTACGATACCTCACGGAGGGAGGAACGGGATACACGCAAGTGGAGACGGGGTCAGTTTCGTCAGGGTCACAGCCGCGAAAAGGAGTCCGCCGAGGATGGTGTTGATATACGGAAGGCGCCAGTAGAAGGCCTCGATACTCATCGAAGGCCTCAATAAAAGCAGGGCAGGGAAGAGGGGATATACGAGTACGGGGACGCTGAGGGGATGGAATCCAGAGAGCCAGAGGACGAGCATCGAGAGGCACCCCCAGAAGACGATGCAGATGATCAGCGAAGGCCTCCTCCCAAAAATCACCGCACTGGTCCTGATCCCTGCCTCCCTGTCGTATTCGATGTCCGGCACCGCTGAAAAGAGGTGCATCGCCGCGATATGGAGGAAACCTGCGAGGATGAAGGCGAGGGGTGGGAATTCCCCCGAAGCGATGAGGTAGCCGAAGATGCCGGGCATGATATAGAGCATATTGGAAGCAAAGTCGAGGATTGGGATCTCTTTGAATCTCAACGGTCTGGCACTGTAGAAGTAGGAGAGGAGGAGGAATGCGAGAAAGACGATGCGCTGACTGTTGTTCTGAATCATGAGGAGGAGGAGAGAGAACGATCCACAGGCGGCGAGAAGACGGATAAGCACCCCCCGTTCTTCCGGGGAGAGCCTGTGCTCCATCCCCGACTTTTTCGGGTTATGCCGATCCGTCTCCTCGTCCCAGAGATCGTTCACTCCGTAGATGAAGATGTTCGCCGGGAAGAAGAAGTAGAAGAGGTACAGATAGTACGTGGGCTGGAAGAATGCGAGCCAGTTCTCCATTCCGAGTGCATACCCCACGACATACGTGCCTGCCGTATAAATCCAGAATCGGAAGCGAGAGATGGAAAAGGCGAAGGAAAAGATGGAAAATGGTCTTTCCCTGAAATTATACGCCATAGGAGACTTGCCTGTCCATTTGGCTGCTCCTTCTCACCGGAATCGAGATCACGTTCTTGCAGAGTGTCAAAAAAATCCTCGAGATCTTGGGTTTCACCTTATGACGGTAAACGACGAACGGATCGCCCTCGATCACGGACGCAGTCCAGTTGTACATATCGGATGCGGTCTTGATCGGGATCAGATAACGATACGGAATCAGTGAAAAACCCCGTTCGGCCTTTCTCTGCCATGTAAAATAACGCCCGATCTGGAACCTCATGAATGCGCGGAACGCCTCTGGATTTCTGGACACCCCCTCGTAATGCAAAGAAGTGAGGCCGAACGTGTTCAGATCCCTCTGCGGGAAATATGTCCTGCCTAGCCCGATGTCCTCGGATATGTCCCTGATGAAGTTCACGAACTGCATCGCCCGCCCCAGAAGCCTCGCTTCTTCAAAACAATGTGCAGGTAGCCCCAGTATACGCCCCATAAAGAGGCCGATCACCTCTGCCGAGCCATAGAGATAGCGATCCAGCTCCTCCATCGTATCGTATTCCCGTTTGGATAGATCTTTTTCCATGGAGGAGAGAAATGCCCTTGTCCATTCTTCAGAGAATTCCTTTCGCCTCGCGAGTTCGGAGAATCCATCGATCACCGGATCCCCCACGATCTCCCCTCTGCTGCTCTGCTCCCAGCGCTCACAGAAGCGATGGAACTCATCCTCCTTCTGGGGTATGCAGTCGACCAGATCGTCGGCCGTCCTCACGAAGGCATAGAGCTTAAAGACATCCCTGCGGATATCCGGGGGAAAGAAGAGGCTGGAGTAAAAATATGTCCTGCTCCCCTCCCTGAATATCCTGTATCGAATCGCCTCGTCCATAACTAGAAAGAAAATGATCTTTAAAGATATTTATTCCTGATTTCCCGGGCAACGATCGTCGAGGAGATCAGTGTCATGGGAACGCCGATGCCCGGGTGGGTGTAATGACCGCTGTAGTACAGGTTCTCCACCTTTTTGCTCTGGTGAGCCGGCCTCCATAGCGCGGTCTGGAAGAGCGTGTGCGAAAGGCCCAGCGCGGTACCTTTATAGGCATTGTAGCGTTCCTCGAAATCCTTCAGCGCGAAGATACGTTTTACCCTGATCGCATGCCGGATATCCTCACCTGTGGTCGCCTCGAGATGGTCCATGATCTTATCATAGAACCGCTCCCTCAGCACCGGTGTGTCCTCGATGCCCGGAGCGAGTGCGACCAGGATGAAAAGCGTGTCGCAACCGGGCGGTGCCGCCGTCGGGTCCGTCCGCGAGGGGACGTTCACGTAGTACGACGGGCTCTTTGGCCACCCCGCCCTCTCCGGATCGAAGATCTCGTCGAAATTATTCTCCCAGTTCCTGTCGAGGAAGAGGGTGTGGTGCGCCAGGGGTTCGATCACACGATCGACGCCCAGATAGATGACGATGGCGGATGGGGCGAGCACCCTGCTCTCCCAGTACCTCTCGTCGTAGCTCTGGTAGCGGGGCTCGATCAGATGCAGTTCCGAATATGGGTAATCCGCATTGACGATGACCAGATCGGCATCGTATGCACCCTGAGCGGTGGTCACTCCTCTGGCGACCCTGTTCTCTATCTCGATCCTCTTTGCTGGCTCGTTGAACCTGAATTCGACTCCGTATGACTCCGCCATCTCCTTCATGGCCGATGCGACCCTTCGCATTCCACCGACGGGATAGTACACGCCCAGTGTGAGATCGATATGAGACATGATGTGATAGAACGCAGGTGTGTTCTTGGGTGAACCGCCGAGGAAACCGATGGAGTATTCGACGATCTTCTTTGCTTCGTCACTCCTGAAATATTTCGAGACGAATTTATCGAGACTCTCGAAGACGTGCAGCTTCCTTCCCTCCAGGATGAGACGACCCGAGAGGAAGTCGAGGATCGAGCGGTAGTCGCGGTACAGGAGTTCATTGATCGAAAGGTCGTACTTCTCACGGGCAGATTCGAGATATTCCTTCAGCTTCTCCGCTCCACCCGGTTCGAGGCTCTCGAAGAGCTCAAGATTTTTTCCGAGTTCGGGCGAAATATCCGCGACCTTCCCGTTCCCGAAGTGTATGCGGTAAGAGGGATCGAGCCTCTTCAGTTCGTAAAAATCAGAAGGCTTCCTGGAGAATTCTGCAAAAAACCTTTCGTATACATCAGGCATCAGGTACCAGGAAGGACCCATGTCGAAGTGATAGCCCCCCTCCGAATAGACGCTCGCCCTGCCTCCCGGCCCCTCGTTCTTCTCCAGAACGGTGACAGAAAATCCATCCTTTGCAAGAAGGGCCGATGCGGCAAGCCCTCCGAAACCCGAACCCACGACAATCGCCTTCATCGTACAATCTCCACCAGCATGCAGTATGCGCATGATCAGATAAATCAGCGCGTTTGAGATCTGCAGAGCGCCTCAACGCTCGGGACGCCTCTTCACGACGACCCAGTATATCGCATATATTGCGAGGCCCACGGCGAAGAGGTAACCGATCAGCGTTGCCCTCATGATGCCGCTGCATTGTGTGCTGCTCAAAGAGGGCTGGGTGGCCATCACCACGATCGAAGCGCCTATCACGAGCGAAGAGACAGTGAGCCCCAGGAGCATGATCTTCGAGGCGTATTTGATGGTATGGGTGAGCTCCTGCATGTCCAAATCGGCGATCTCCAGCCTGAGTCTCCCCTCGGATATCTTCTGAAAGGTGCGATTGAGGGATTTCGGAAGCTCCACCAGGCTCTCCAGAGACGATAACGCGGAGTCTGCATCTCTTCTCCACCTCTCTGCCGATATGAAGTGATGCTGCATGATCTCCTCAAGGTAGGGTTGCACCCGCGAGGGAAAGTTGAAGGTGGGATCGATCTTCGTGCTGATGGAGATCATCATCAGGATCACCTTGATCATCAGCATCATCGATAGAGGGACCTGGAGATGGTACTTTCGCAGGATCTCCGGGATCCTCACCATCACCTCCCTGAAGTCCACCTGACTCACCTCGTATCCCTCGTAATCCCTGAGCACGCCGTAAGTATCGTCCTTCAGACCATCGATATCCTCGTCATTGATCCGGATCCCCAGCAGCTGGTATGCCTCCACAATCGTGTCGACATCGTTCTCCACTATACCGTACAGGAGCTGAATGAAAACCTCGCGCTTCTCGGGTCGGAGCACGCCGACGATCCCGAAGTCGAGCAGTGCAACCCTCCCCTCACGGGTGACGAGAATGTTGCCGGGATGGGGATCGCCGTGAAAGAATCCATCCCGAAATATCTGCTGCAGATATGCGGATAGAAGTATTTCCGCGATGGATTTCGGATCCAGTCCGAGTACCCTGATACCGTCCAGATCGTCGATGCGCACGCCCTCGATATACTCCATCACCAGGAGCTTTCTGCGTGAGTACTCCCAGAAGATCCTCGGAATTTTAATTTTCGATATATTTTTGAGATTGGAGGCGAGGATCTCTGCATTCTTCCCGTCCCTTATGAAGTCGAGCTCCTTCGCGATCTGGACGGCAAATTCTCGAACCATACCTGTCGGATTGTACACCCTCATGTGGGGGTATCTACTCTCCAGGTGGCGTGCGAGTGATTCCAGAATCGTAATATCGGTCTCGATCACTTCCTCTATCCCCGGTCTCTGAACCTTCAGTACTACCTGTGTGCCATCGAGCAGGGTGGCCCTGTGTACCTGCGCGAGGGAGGCGGCCGCGACAGGCATCTCTTCGATGCGGGAGAAGATCCTCCCCGGATCTTCGAGTTCCCGCTTCAACAGCGGGAGGATCTCCTGGAAGGGGAGAGGCTTCACCTCGTCTGTCAGCTTTTTCAGTTCCTCGATGAGTGGGGGCGGCAGGAGTTCGGTCCTTGTGCTCATAATCTGCCCGAACTTGACGAAGGTAGGACCGAGCTCCTCGATCATCATCCTGATCCTTACATAGGGGGACTCCTCTTCGAACCTCCTCCTTATCGGGATCCTCGGCAGGCGCGGGAGACCGGGCAGAAAACCCTCCAGCACTATCCCGAAGCCGTATTTTATGAATACATCCGCAATCTGGGAATAGCGTCTCAGCCGGTGCAGCGCAGCATCACCTCGTAAATGAGCGATCCCTTCCTGAATGAATAAAGGTACTGTTTTTTCACCTTCTGTCAATGGAGCGGGGGATCCCGGCTTCATTCCGGTGTACCTCTCCACCGCGTTGTCCTGGCCGGATGCAGGTTCCTCTGCATCCCCGGGAAACCCCTGCGATGTTTACCCGCGATCCGATCTTCAACGAAGATCGGGTGGATCTGATGGTGCGAGATCTCTCTGGGAGGCCATCTGCCGGA
The DNA here is from genome assembly GCA_029907705.1 of Methanomicrobiales archaeon. GTDB lineage: Archaea > Halobacteriota > Methanomicrobia > Methanomicrobiales > JACTUA01 > JARYLJ01. The sequence goes on along the minus strand of JARYLJ010000033.1, from coordinate 7,388 downwards.
ATGAGAAAGCAGCGCGCAGGGAGCTAAGCGATACGTTTGACTGTTGCACAATACAAAAATCCGCAAAAGAAAGGGTCTTACTGCAGGTGGGGGCCGTGAAGGTGGAATGGATCGCATATCTCCTGCAGGATCGTTGCCTTTCCCCGGGGATCACAGGAACCATCGTCTCGTCTCCGCCATATCAACGAAATGAATAAGGCTTATTATCAACCTGATTGAATGCTGTGACAGTGAGGATGGCATGGTAGAGTTCAGGCTCGAGCCGGAGGAGAGGCAGGATGCGAAGCGGACAGAATTGAAGGGGAAGGTGCTGAGGCTGAAGGATCTCGTCCAGTACCAGGAGGGCACCATCGCCAGTCGGATGATCATCAACAGAAAAGCGGGGAACATCACCCTCTTCTCCTTCGACGAGGAGGAGGGCCTATCGGAGCACACCGCCCCCTACGATGCGGTCGTCACGATCCTGGAAGGCGAATGCGAGGTCTGGGTCGCGGGGGAGACCCACAGGATGAAGGAGGGGGAGACGATCATCTTCCCTGCCCATGTGCCGCATGCACTCTCTGCCATCACGAAATTCAAGATGATGCTCACGATGATCAGGGAGTGAAGATGCCTGAAAACGATAAGGATGGATACTACTGCTCGATCTGCGGCGGCATACCGCCCGATAAAATCAAGACGAAGCGGATCCTGATCGACGGGAAGGAGACAGGGATCGAGAATCTGGAGTTCATATTCGGGAAGGTGAAGGAACTCGATCCGAAAGGCGACGGGGCAGCCGCCTCCATGATACTGGCGAGGGTGAAGGAGTTCAATTACGTCCCGTCGAAGAAGGAGAGGGTCTACGCGGAGGCGCTCCTCCGGGAGTACAGGCGCTGGGAGGCAGAGGGAGACCAGAACGACAGATGAGATCCCTCGGAGAAGCAGGAATATACCGTTTTTTTCGGATTTCTTCTCTATTTATGATGAATCCCTCTCTTTTCCTTCGAATTTTCCAACTATTGAGGATCGATCACACCCCCCTCCCCACCTTCGCCGCCGTAATCTTCCTCCTGTAGAGTTCCTCCCGCTCCTGCTCCTCCAGATACTCCTCGATATAACTCGCTGTGCTGCGCAGTGCGGGGATCAGGATTCTATCCATCGCATTCACCTTCCTCCTCGTCATCATGATCTCTCTGACCAGTGCCCTCAATCCTTCCTCCTCTTCGGCCGTCAGCAGGATGGCAAAGAGAGCTCTCTGAAAACGTGAGATTGCGAGCGAGATCGGCGGCGGTAGCCCTGCGGGTGTTCTTCCCTCCAGCGAAGGAAGCTGACCCCCAGAGAAGATCGGGATCGATGTCCCCATGATGGAGCCCTCCTCCATCTGGAGATCCAGGACCTCTGGCACTGCATAGGCCGCCTCCTTCACCGCCATCGCCCCCTCGAGCATCTCTGCATCCTGCTTCGCTGTATACGCCTCCGCGAGAATCGCATCGGTTCTGCTCCTGTTCGCCAGGAAGGTGCCGTAGCGGCTGAAGAACTCGAGTATCATCGCATTCAGCTTGTCCTCCAGGAGATCCCTGCCCCGCTGAGTGATCTCCAGCCTCTTTCGCAGCTTCTGGAGTTCAAGCCTCGTCGGGCGGATACCGCTGATGATCCTCCTAACCATGGGCACCTCTATTGGTTGGTAAGTACTCGCTGATCAGGGCAGGCGGTATCCGGGTCAGCTCGGTCACAGGCAGCATCGACAGCAGTTCCCAGGCGAGATCGAGCGTCCGCTCGATCGTCCGCCGCTCCTCCCGTTCCTGCATCAGGTACTCCCTCTCGAAACGCTTCGCAAATCCCAGGTAGAGGCGGTCGAGATCGCTGAGGCTGTCCTCACCGACGACGGCGACCAGATTCCTGAGCCGCCGTCCCCTCGCATAGGCGGCATAGAGCTGGTCCTTGACACTCGCGTGATCCTTCCGTGTCCTGCCTTCCCCAATACCCCCCTGCATCAGCCTGGAGAGGGAGGGAAGGACGTCGATGGGGGGATCGATCCCCATCAGGTGGAGATCGCGGGAGAAGACGACCTGCCCCTCGGTGATATAGCCCGTGAGATCCGGCACGGGATGGGTGATATCGTCATTTGGCATCGAGAGGATCGGCATGAGCGTGATCGAGCCGGATCTCCCCTTGATCCGCCCGGCCCTTTCGTAGATGGAGGCAAGGTCCGTGTACATGTAGCCGGGGTAACCCCTCCTCCCCGGCACCTCCTCTCTCGCGGCAGAGACCTCGCGAAGCGCCTCGCAATAATTGGTCATGTCGGAGAGGATGACGAGTACCTGGTAACCCCGCTCGAATGCGAGGTATTCGGCACAGGTGAGTGCGAGGCGTGGAGTGATGATCCGCTCGATCACCGGATCCTCCGCGAGGTTGAGAAAGAGCGCGGCCCTCTCCAGGGCACCGGTATTCCTGAAGTCCTTGATGAAGAAGTTCGCCTCCTCATAAGTGATGCCCATCGCCCCAAAGACAACGGCAAAGGGTTCCTTCTCGCCCTTCACACTCGCCTGCCTCGTGATCTGGGCGGCCAGACTGGCATGCGGGAGGCCGGCGCCCGAGAAGATGGGGAGCTTCTGTCCGCGCACCAGGGTGTTCATGCCATCGATGACGGAGATCCCCGTCTCGATGAACTCCCTGGGAAATTCCCGTGCGCTCGGGTTGATCGGGTAACCATGGATGTCCAGCACCTTCTCGGGAACGAGCACCGGGCCGCTGTCGATTGAGGCTCCGGTGCCATCGAATATCCTTCCCAGCATCTCCTCGCTCACACCGAGCCTCATCGTTCTGCCTGTGAATCGAACGCTGGTCCTCTTCGTGTCCAGATCCTGTGTTCCGCCGAAGACCTGCACGATGGCCAGATCGGTTCTGCTCTCCAGTACCTGCCCGTTCCTCCTCTGGCCGCCGGGGAGGGTGATCTCCACCAGCTCGCCGTAGGCGATCCTCTCCACGCCCTCGACGACGATGAGCGGACCCATCACCCGGGTGACGGTCATGTACTCTCTCTCACGGTGAGGGAGACGGATTCCTTCTCGGACCGCCATCAGCCACCTCCTGGAGCACGCACCCTCCCGAGGGATGCAAATGCGGCCTCCATCTCGTCCATTATCGCCCTTCTCTCCTTTTGGAACTCCTCCATCGGGAGCATCGCGATCCGCTCCATACGGCTTCTGATGGGTAGACTGCCGATGGATGCGGCGGAGATGCCCTTCGAGATCGCCAGATTGGCCTTTCTGTGGAACTCCATCAGCAGCTCCAGCATCGCGAACTGCTTCTCCGGCGGACAGTACGTATCCACCGGGTGGAATGCCGGCTGTATGAGGTAACCGTTCTTCACGAGCTGTGCCTCCACGAGCACGAGCTTATCCTCCTCCGGCAGGACATCCTCCCCCACCAGTTGCACCGTCTCCATCAACGCACTCTCCCTCTGGAGGACTTTCAGCAGCTCCCCTCTGTAGTCCCGCCATTCAGGCTTCCCCTGCCCCGCCCACCACTCCTCGACCGTTTCTGCATAGGCAGAGTACGACGTGAGCCAGTTGATCGCGGGGAAATGGCGTTCGTGCGCCAGGTCTGCATCGAGGCCCCAGAGCACCTTCACCACACGCAGGGTGTTCTGTGTGACAGGTTCAGAGAAATCCCCGCCCGGTGGACTGACAGAGCCGATGACGGAGATGGAGCCATTCCTCTCCGGATTGCCTAGATTCTCGACCATGCCCGCGCGTTCATAGAAGCCGGCGAGCCTGGAGGCGAGATAGGCGGGATATCCCTGCTCTCCCGGCATCTCCTCCAGACGGCCGGAGATCTCTCTCATCGCCTCCGCCCATCTCGAGGTGGAGTCGGCCATCAGGGCCACGTCGTAACCCATATCCCTGTAATACTCGGCGATGGTGATCCCGGTGTATACGCTCGCCTCCCTCGCGGCGACCGGCATGTTGCTCGTATTCCCGATGAGGACCGTCCGCTCCATCAGCCTTCCCCCGGTCCATGGATCCTCGAGCATGGGGAACTGTCTCAACACATCCGCCATCTCGTTCCCTCTCTCGCCGCATCCGACATAGACGATGATATCCGCGTTCACGTACTTCGCCAGCTGGTGCTGCACCACCGTCTTGCCTGCACCGAACGGACCGGGAAGAGCGGCCGTCCCGCCCTTTGCGAGAGGGAAGAATGTATCGATCACCCTCTGTCCGGTGACGAGGGGTATGCGCGGCTCCTTCCGCTCCTTCACCGGTCTGGATATCCTCACCGGCCACTTCTGATGGAGGGTCAGCTCCTTCTCCCCCTCAGGCGCCTCCAGTACGGCGACGGGATGATCGAGCGGATAGGAGCCCTCCGCTACGATATCCTTCAATCTCCCCTTGATGCCCGGCGGCACCATGATATGGTGGATCATCCTCTCGGTCTCGTGGACGCTCCCCAGCACGTCCCCTTCGGAGATCTCGTCGCCCCTCTTTCTATCTGGCACGAACCTCCACTGCTTCTTCAAGTCGAGGGGGGGTATTGAGACGCCGCGCACGATGAAGTCCCCCGCCACTGCCTGAACCGCCGTGAGGGGGCGCTGGATCCCGTCATACACAGTGCCCAGAAGACCCGGACCCAGGTCGACGGACAGCGGCATCCCTGTGGCCGTGACAGGTTCACCCGGCGTAATTCCGCTCGTGTCCTCGTACACCTGGACGATCGCGGTGTCCTGGTGCAGCTCGACGATCTCTCCGACGAGGCCTTCCTCTCCGACCCTCACGACCTCGTACATCTTCGATCCGCGCATCCCGCGTGCAGAGACCACCGCACCCGATATACGGGTGATCTCACCTTTTACTCTCATGCACCCCTCCCAGCTGACTCTTTCCGAACCCCGAGAGTATACGCACCGATCTCGTGAATGCATCCTCGTAGGGCAATCTGCCCTCAGGCCCCGGACATACGACGATCATCGGGAATGCCTTCCGTTCGCGGCGTGCCTTCTCCAGCCTCTCCTCGATCCGGAGTCCGATGCGGTCATGGACGATGATGACCCCGATCGATGGATCTTCCTGGTACCTCTCGAAAGCCCCCTCTGCACCATCGGGGTCGCTCACGACCGTACCCTCTCTCACACCCGCCAGTGCAAATCCCCTCACCACGCTCTCCTCCCCGATCACCGCAATCTTCATTGAAAAACACCTTTCGTAACCAGTAAACGCTCTATTCTGTCGCTTCCGTATCCGCGGGCGATGCCTGTGAGAAGGACCTGCAGGTTCTTCATTCCCGCCTCGAGGCCTATCAGGTACTCCAGCAGAGGTCCGGCAGTGAGCGGGAATCTGGAGCCGAGGGTATATGCAAAATTCAGCCAGTACTGATCGATCGCATGAAGGATCGAGATGAATTCCCTGTCCGATTCGTCCTCCACGATCTTCGCCGCGAACGCCTCGTAAGGAGTGTCCTTCAGCAGCATGAGCCCTTCTGCGGGATTGGTGGCATCGATCATCCTTTGAAGGAGGCTGATGGGGAGAGAGCCGCCCTCGTGAACGAGTGTGTCCACCGCTTCCTCCGCGGTTATGCCATTGGCCCTTGCCGAGACGGCATTGGCGATATTGGTCAGATCGGTCCTCGTCTCCAGATAAAGCAGGAGCGGAGCCTCCACGAGACCGCCGCATCTGCCAATCGCCGTCCGAAGCACCCGATTCATGAATCGATCGAGAGCGGTGAGCAGCGGTGTCACCGACCACCGGGAAGAGTACAGGGGAAATGCCTCCTGGAGCACGTTCGCGTAGGGCGTGGTGGAGAGCACCTCGATGAACCCCTCCATGCCTGGCGCCTCCGCCATCCTCTGAAGCATCCGGCGGTCGAACCTTCCGAATGGTACGACCTCGGTGAGGATCTCCTCCGGCGCCGCCCGGCTGTGCTTCCTGAGTACGACGCCCTTCAGGGTCTCTGTTTCGAACTGGAGCTGTATTGCCTCGATGAAGGGCTGGATGCCCGCCGGTGAAACGAGATCGAGTGCCGCGACCTCCCGGGCATGCCATCGGCGGAGCATCCCCCTGAAACCCGCCGGATCGGCGGTGATATCCTCATCTGGTAGTCCTCGTGCCCGGAGAGATTCCAGGATTGCATCCAGATCCCTGGATTCTGCCATCCCCAGAACCTCTTCCCTCCGCACATAAGGTACACCTGCTGCGTGCACATACGAGACGGCATGGATGAATCCAGCTATCTGGAAGACCGGAACGAGGGTCGCAACCAGGAAAACGATGACGATCGCGAATAGAAACACGATCGCGAGAATGCTGAATTCACTCCATTTCAGGGTGAGCATGGGGATATCCCCCGTCAGATTCCACTCCAGCGGAGTCATGATTCACCTGTCGGAAAGAGTATCGTGGCAATCTCCTGTACCAGGTCCGCCTCCATCCTTCTGAGGCGCTCCTCCAGACGCTGATCCACCCTTATCCTTCCATCCTCTGAGGCCAGGACGAGGCCGCCGCTTATGATCGTTCCGTCTGGTGCAGGCTCCACCCGAAGTGCATGATTCGAATCCGCGGAGGCGAGTGATTCCATCAACCCCCTGTCCCGCGGATGGCAGAGGACGATCCCCTCCTTCGAGCCCATCTCCTCGAGTGCGGCACGCAGGAGCCTCTCCAGCACCTCCCTGTACTCCGGGGCGTTCACCAGTACGGAGAAGTTCTTTCTGGCGATGGATATCGCCTTATGTATCGCTCTCGCCTTTGCACCGTTTCTGATCTTCCTCGCCTCCATTCTTGAGATCGACCGAATATGGTCGGCCTGCATCCCCGCCTGTCGCGCCGCTTCCTCGCACCGCTTCTTCAGGGAGAGCTCGGCCTGCTCCCGTACCTGCCTCTCCATCATCGCCGCCTGCTCCTCCGCGTTTTTCAGTATCGAGGCTGCCTGCGCCTCTGCATCCATGCGGATCTTTCTGATGATCTCCTCTGCGGTCATCCTGTGTCACCCCACGATCCCGATGCCGACGAGTATGAGGATCGCGACGAGCAGGCCGAAGATCGCGAACGTCTCTGCGATGACTGCAAAGATGAGGCTCCTTCCCATCGCCTCGCTCGAGCGTGAAGTTGCATCGATGCCGGCGGCGGCGGTGATCCCCTGCCCGATGGCGGAGAGGCCGGCTAACCCGACGGCGAGGCCGCTACCGATGGCAGCGAAACCGGCGGCGATCGTGACCGTCAGATCCCTGGTGAGGATGCCGGTGAATGCCATGATGAGCACGGCGACGAGGAGGCCGTAGATCGCCTGGGTCTCGGGGATGACCGAGAAGACGAGGCTTTTCCCGAATATCTTCTCGTCCTCGGTGGTGGCGGCGATACCGGCGGCGGCGGTGATCCCCTGCCCGATGGCGGAGAGGCCGGCTAACCCGACGG
>JARYLJ010000066.1 GCA_029907705.1 Methanomicrobiales archaeon | reverse complement strand
CAATAGGGACAGGTCGTCTGTACATACTTCATGTCCATGTGATAACCTCGGACATTTACCACTTCGTTCAGGGTAAATAAACTGTATGCATTGCAATTCTGCATGGCAATAGGGATCGGTCAGATACAGTGAATTGAGTTTATTAGCCTTCGAGGAGGCAGGATTTTTTTAAAATGTTCTTCAGAAGAATGCGAATATGTAAATGACCCCATGTACTTCGAAATCTCATCTTCCCCTCGTATAGACAAAGATCCATGAAGATCACTGCAGATGCACAACCGTTTTTCCAGCCGATCACCATGAACGACTACGATAACCATACAATCGGAACATTCTCTGCAACCCCGGTAAAAGGGAATTCTAACGTGGACGGCATCAGAGGATCAGAGATATTGCATGGCGGAACTCCCTGGAGAACATGGAGAGATAAAAAGTGAATGAAACCCGATGGGAGATCGGGAAACCGGGGTATCGCGTATATCTGGTGATCATTTTTTTTAAAAAATCGCGTTCTCTTCTGGACCGGCGTTTTAAAAACACATCGAGAGACATATAACCTTTTTAGATCGCCATCCATAAACACAGTACATCAAATCTTTGGAAAATCCCGAGATCAGTTACGTCCCATCGCCTTATGGGAGAGGGAGTGAACTGGTTCTTTATGATACCCGACCGAAGTCCGAAATATATTTATATAGTGAAAAGTTCAGGGGAGATCACCGGGAGGTGAGAGTGTATGTGTTCTGCCGGTGGACCGATGGAGATCGAGATCCTCGATTTGGAGGAGAGGGACTACAGGTGCGTGGGCTGTGGAGAGAGATTCAAGTCGACGCTGGACAAACCGACCTGTCCGGCATGTGGTTCGAAAGATGTCGTTACAGAGGATGCCTGAAGAACATTCGCACGTTCCTTTTAGGGTAACCAGCATGGATACCGATCAGGTGTCCGCCTGAGCCCGTGTTTCGCAGGAGTCAGCGGGGTGAAGTTCGTGGGGGAATGCCGGAGAAGCGAAGACAGGGTTCGGGCTCCTCCGAACTTTCATGCGAATGCGAATCTGTTCAAAAGGCCCAAAAAAATCTTCCCTGACGGAAGATCCCTTTTTTTCTTGAGCTGATAGAATCCTGTCCTTTCAAATGAAACCGGATGCTCTAAAACCGACCGGAGAGTAACTTACCGATCCCTGTACTTCGCCCCTCCTCTCGGGCATGCCATCCTCTTGTCGAACACGTCCATCATGTGCATGAGCAGTTCGTCGATGCTGCCGAAGTCTCCTCGAAATTTTTCAAGCAACTCATCCAGTCTCTCCTTCGTCTGGCTATGTAATTTGAGTGGAGTGGATATCCTCTCCTTCATGAGGGATGAGTCACCCGACTGTCAGATAAAAATTTTGAGGCGTCGAGAAGCGGTATGAACCGATCTCTTAGAGGCATAAATTATTGAATACCGGAGACCTTACCGGTCTGCAAACTCGTTCATGCTTCATCCAAAAGGAGATTTTTTTGAATGGTGCATCGGCAATCCAGCCACCATCCTATCGAACAGTTTGGGATACGATTACATTTCATTCCATCGTTCCACTCACTGAGCATATATTTCCCTTCGCGAGCTCCTCCTGAACCGGGGTAATTCCTCTTATCTATCCTCCGGATGCACGCTCGCTGGTCAGAAAACCCACAACCCCTCTGTATGTCGATGAAATGGCATATCGTGCCGCCGTACCGAAGCTGTCTCTGATGTACGGAGCGGCATGAGAGATCCTCCCGATCTTCTCCCTCATCGCCAGAAAATACCCGTTCGGATGTTAACAGGATCTCTTCGTGCCGGTCGATCCGGTCACCGCATCCTCTATCTCTCTGGCATTGCACTGTTTCCAAATGTCGATCCTCCTGCTGCTCTGTTTAGGGAGAGATCATCTGCGTGTCTGCTTCTTCCTTCTCCCCTCAGGTAAAAGATGTGATGTGGGATTTATGATCACATCTGGATCGAATATCTGCAATGTACACATTGCATATGATCACAGCGTTCAATCGAATCGTCATAACACGAGCGATGCTGTGAATCCAGAATTCGCGGGTCTGACTTCCTTGCATATGCACCTGGACAACAGGAAGGGAAAATTCCGGTGACCTTTCGGAGGTCTGCCATTCCAAGGTTATCCACCATCGCAACAATAATCCGACAATGATGATGACTCAGATCAAAGAAAGGGAGTCAGAAGAACCGTTTAGGTTAAAGTCACCCGTTTGAGTTGAGTACATACAGACGTATGAGAATGAGAACAAGAATATGAAGGAAGGGCAGTAGCAGCGAATCGTGTTTCCCGAGGACTCGCGTACCTGAGTACCGCACGATACGTGGACGGGCTTTACTTCTGGGTTCGGAATGGGTCCAGGTGTTTCCCCGCCGCTATGGCCGCTACTGCCCTGAAGAAGACTTCCGCCTTCTCGTCGGCGATTTCCTTTCGGAAATCACC
>JARYLJ010000032.1 GCA_029907705.1 Methanomicrobiales archaeon | reverse complement strand
CTGTAGGATACGGGGGATTTTATTTTACATCACTTCGTGTACGCTACCTATATTTATAATAAATAAAGAGGCGATAAGTTAAAGGTCGTATGAAGGGGAGAACGAAGAAGAGGCTGGAGCAGGGCGTTGGTGATATCTCCGCCATCATGGAATCTTACGATCATTTCAGAAGCGTGCGGGAGGGTTTCATGGAGACGGCGAACTGGATGCTCCTCATCAGTGTGGGGACATTCACCATCGTTATGATCTATTCCATCCACTTTCTGGTCGGAATGGTCTCAGGGCCGACCAGGCTTGCGGTGCTCTCCATCATATTTCTCGGGGTCTCCGCATCCGTCTTCTCCATACTGCGCGGGATACTGTACTATATCCAGTCATCCGTCGAACGGTCGATGAGGACGATGAACGCGGTGAAAGAGGTGGCAATACTTCCAGGCGATCATCCGACCAGAAGTGCAGCCCGGGTACTCGCGATGGTGGAGACGGCCGTGCATCAATGGTGGAATGCAAGAACCCTGACAACGAGATTCGTCCTCATGCTGATCCCGGGGGTGCTCTTCTTCCTCCTCGGACTCGCCAGTCTGCTCGCCTTCGTTCTTGCCTTCCTCCTGCTGTAGAGGGTTCAAACTGCCATATACGGCGGCATTCTCATTCAAATGCTGAAAAGAATATGTTAGCGATGTCAAATCACCCATCGAGGGTGTACACTTCCGCAGGATGATGTGGCGGGAGATCTCAACTCCAAAGAGCAGCACCCACTCTCCGTCTTTAATGGCGATGGTTCGCCTTTATCGGATGCAGAACCGGATAAAGCCGTGAAAATTTGAATGTTCTGGAGAGGTTCGAGTCAGATATCGAGCGGTTCGAAGACCGACTTTCCCACCTTTCCCAGCTCCCGTGTGATCTTCGCATCGAGACCGCAGACCGGGCAGATATAATCCTCAGGCAGCTCCTCGAACTTCGTGCCCGGAGGTATGCCGTTGTGAGGTTCGCCCCGTGCCTCGTCGTAGATGTAGCCGCAGACGGGACAGAGGTATTTCGTGGGCACCCATTCTTCGAACCCCCACTTTCCGATCTTCCCCTTCCCCTGCATACCGCAGACCGGGCAGATATAGTTATCGGGGAGATCCTCGAAGCTTGTGCCTGCCGGTATTCCGTTATGCGGTTCGCCCCTCAGCGGCGAGTAGATGTAGCCGCAAAGTTTGCATTTATAGCGCTTTGCCGGCGCATCCTTCACGTTCTTTTTTGTTACCATTTCACTCCTCCTTGCAAGTGAATGGTCGCTTCACTGCCTATTTATAGCCTCCCCTGTGTGCAAAACTGTGAATACCATGAAAGGCGATGGCCCGTTATGACCCACAAGAGGTATCCGGGGAACGTATGCCGAAGGCCACTAAAAAGGATGAATCATGCTCCACAGTTGCCCCGGAGCCTCATGGATATTGCACAATGCCCCGAAAAATCGTTCAGGATAGAGGGTTCACCTCAATAGGCTGATGGAGCTTGTGGGTATCGCACATCCGGGCAATGATTAAATTCAGGAGATATAGAAAAATAGAGAGGGCGTTACTTCTCTATTAGGGTTATTTTGTTCTTCTGATTCATTCTGGCGAGGAATGCATCCAGTTTCTCCCTCAACTCCGAGTTCGTCTCTCCCATGAGCAAGACAACAAGGTTCTGGTATTTCCCTTCCTCCTGCTCGATCTGATCGATAAGGCGTTTTAAGGCGGCAAGCTGCTGCAGATCCTTTCTGAATATGATACCCAGAGACTCTACATCCTGGCCCTGTTTTCTGGAGATTCCAATATTCAGACTCTGTCCATCCGTGATGGTATAGGATGTCCTCCTCGGAGAGGAGAAGAAATCCCTTCTCGATGTGAACTTGCTCTCCACGAAGCTTTTCAGGTCATCCAAGTAACGTGATTCTGTGTGGTACACCTTTCGTGGTGTCCAGCTCTGCACAAGCTTGAGAACATCCTGATAGAGGGCATCACTCATCTTTTTGCCTCCATAATCCGTATTTTCATTCCTTTTGGAGTGAATCCAACCATTAGACAGGGAACGGCGGCGTTCTCCTGTAATTTCATGCAGTAAAAACTGCACCTGATAGCTAATAAACCTATTCGTTTATTGCCCGAATATTCCGATCTATGAAAAATAATTCAATTTCTCGCGGTTCTTTCAATTATTTCTGCCACTCATCCACTCATCTCCTCTCTATCGTGGGGAGCGTTCTCGATTTGGCGAGCGGTCGCCCCCTTTCCAATGCACCTGGACGTGGATCGAAGAGTCCTGAGTCCAGAAGCCTGCGGGTGATGCCGGTTCCGAGAGAGGGTTTCACAGACTCCAGCCAGAGAAAAAAGCCGAGCATCTTCTTCGAACGGCTGCTCTCGCATCTGAATGTTCCGTTCTTCAGCCAGGCCATCTTCAGGTACTCCCTCCCCCTTCTGGTGCGCAGGTACAGGACCGGCTCGCATTCAGGAAAGTCCACGGCGAGCACTGCCTTCAGATACCTCTCCCTCATCTCCCTGCCACTCAGACGATGTTCCTTCACCTTGAGCACCTTCTCCTCTGCGAGCAATCTCGCGGCGTTCGGATGGAGTGCTCCCAGGATCACCTTCCTCACAGGCGACCATTGACCCTCGGACTTTCCGATGCAGGCAAGGGGTTCTCCTGCCGATATCGCATCCAGAATATGCTGTCTCTTTCGATCGTGGAGTTCCCTGTAATCCATCCTTCTTACAGGAACGAACTGGTTGAGCGATATCAGCTTCGGTTGATTTCTGGGCATGCGTGGGGCATCCAGCCATTCAGAAGGCCCTATGAGTTTGCGCACACCCTCGCAGGATGCGGTGGAGATGAAGGCATTGCTCTCATCCCGAAGGAGTCTCTTCACCATGGACATCTTCGAGAGATCGACGGAAGAGATGAGAATAAACCTTATCCGTTCCGTACCGAAGAGATATCCGAGCAGCCCCTTCTTATACTCGATCTCCTCCTCCAGTTCCCGAAGGTTCGCCTGGGATGTGACGATCTCCCCGAACATGATGACACGATCAGAACCGGCCATCAGAAGGTCGATCTCGGCGAGATCCTGTCCGTTCCCTCTGATCTTGATATCTCCCGAACGGGAGTAGAAGAGGCCGTTCTGTCCAAGTGTTGCTTTATTCCATCTCCTCCTTGCATCTGCCCCTTTTCCGGCGACTCCCTGTATCGTGGGAGAATCGATGGAGAGGTCGAGGATCATTTCGTAGATCATCGCCTCGTACCATCGGCCCTCTGCGGCCCTCATGGTTCCGTTATCCTCCGAGAGGAGCTGCCTCCTCTGTTCCCTCGATAAATGCCGAAGTGCCCTCAGCGCTGCATCTCTGGTTGGGCAGAGGGAGGTCTGGTTGTCGAGGAGGAAGGGAATCATTGGTTATAATTGATTCTTATGGCTGAATAACCCTTCCACTGCGACAGGTTTACGGACGCGTAGCACAGGTCGGACTGAAGAGAATGGCGAGGTTTTTTACCATCCGGTATTTCCGTTATTGGCAGACTGAAAAAAATGATGCGGGATAATTATCCACACACCCTCTGATTCAGCCGCCACTTTTCCGCATGGTAACCCGGCAGTGGTTTTGAAGTCTGAACTAGCGGGCAGGTACGCATCTCGATCCAGTCTCCACGCACGATACAGCGAGGGGGCCGGAATAGGATTTTGAAGAGTTAAATGACCCTTCTGATCAGATCCCTGTCCACCACCTCTGGACAGATCGCATACTCAGGCCTCCTCAGCGCCAGTTCCAGGCGCTGCGTATAATGGAAGGCCTTCATGAAATTGTTCATTCTCTTCTTGCTGTGCCACTCCCTCTCGAGCCACTGTATCTTTCTCGTCCCTTCGGGACTCTGCTGCACCACCTCGACCCTCGTGTCCCCCGCCTTGTGGAATGTGGACCGCCCACCTTTGTTCATCAGCATGTGCGGCTGCTCCACCTGCAATGCCTGAATAACGATGGACTTCTGAGGGATCATGACGCGGTTCAGTATTTTGAAAGAATTAGGCCCAGGTTCTCCGTCGTCAGAGTTCTCCATATCCAGAGTGTCACCTTCGAATTGCGACACATGGGCACACTGCTTGTGCCAGTGATAATGTGCATGCCATGGGTTTATCAATTTGTTGTTCCTTCATTTCAAAAATCTGAGAATGTAAGTCATTTCATGCGGATCAGCGCGCGGATCTTTATTTTCCAACAGGTCATGACATAAGGTCATTCCATCCCTTCATATCCGCCCACTGCGCAATACCACCCCCTTCGATGAATCGTTACCTTCAGAATCAGGATCGAAGATTCCTGAAAAATTGCAGAGATGAACGGGAGACAGCAGCAAAATCCTGGCACCCTGATTCGATTCCGGGTCTTTTCCTGCCCCATCCCCATCATCGGAGCGTCTTTTGGTCCCTTCTTACGACCCCAAGGTGCATAATGCCATAACCATCATGCCTGCATACCCTCCCTCTTTCCTCTTCTCCGCTCGATCGCTTCGAGGGCCTGCCGTGCCGCTTCCTGTACGTTCCTCACCTCCAGATCGTTCAGTGCCTCTTTCAGGGCGTCGATGGCGCACTCCTCCCCCAGCTTCCCGAGGGCGTGGGCTGCCCCCTCTCTTACATGCCAGGATTCGTCCTTGAGGGCATGTGTCAATGGTTCGATCCCCCTGATGTCACCCATTTCGCCAAGGGCCAGCGCCGCTTTCTCCCTCACGCTCCAGTTTTTATCCTTCAATGCATCGATCAGACTGGGGACGGCTTCTTCTGCCCGCAACTTGCCCAGAGATGAAACGATCTCGCTCCTCAGACCGGAATTCTTCAAAGACAGGCCTTCCATGAGAACCGGAATAATTCTCGGACCCCCCTTCCACATGAGAGAGAGGGCAGATCTGCACCTCACCTCAGGATCCGGATCCCCGAGCATCTGGATTAAGGCGGGGACCGACTCTTTGGACCTGATCTCTCCCAGCGCCCATGCAGCGGATAGGCGAACGTGGCGGTCCGAATCGTGGAGCGCACCGATGAGCGCATTGACCGCACGTATATCCCTGATCTCCCCCAATGCCCGCGCTGCACCCCGCTTCGCCTCACTCGCCCCCTCTGAGAGTACACGAAGGAGTGGTTCGACTGCCGGTTCACCTATCATGCCGAGCGCGAGTGTCGCATAAAAGCAGACATGCCAGGACTGATCGGAAAGTGCGGTTGCAAGGTGTTCGATCGATCTGGGGTCCCTCATCTCCCCCAGCAGGAGGACTGCGGTCGCCCTTACCTTTGGATCCCTCTCCTTTAACGCGCCTGCGAGCGACTCGATCGAGCTATCCGGTCTTCCACGGAGCCATGCCAACACCTCGGGTATACCTGCATAGTCGTTTGCGGCGAGTGCTCTCAGCAATTCCGTGATATCGCCTCTTCTGATCAGGCTTCCCACATCCGGCATGGTAAGGCCCCGTGTCACCACCATGGAGGCTCCCTCATCAGTTTATATTCGATCACCTCCATCGTTAATTATTTCGAAGATGCGAATAAGCCGGAGTACGGATTTTCATGCAGCATCGCATAGCATCGAAGGCCAGAGGCTCATTCCCCCGCCCCCTGCAGCTCACGCAAGAAGTGGATGCCGGGGCACGATTGCCGACGGGGGAGGAATGCGGGTGTCGATATGGAAGAAAGAGAGCGCAGTGAGACGGTTGTCGAGCCACAGGATATCGATGCGCTCGAGGAGCTCTCCGAGTATCTGGATGTCCTCTCGAACAGTGCACGGCTCAGGATCCTCAAGCTTCTGGAGCGGAAACCGAAGGATGTCCGGACGATCTCCCACGAGATCGGGACGAGTTACGAGAATACGAAGAAGCATATCGACCGACTGATGAGTATCGGGGTGATCAGGAAAGAGGCAGGCATCGGGAGACCCACATCCAAAGGTGTGCATCCGGTCTGGGAGTATTCGCTCGTCCCAGGTGCGCTGGAGGCGATCGTGAGAAGCCTCGCGATCTTTGGCAATCTGACACTCGGAGCGGCGCATACAGTTCTGAGCGAGAGGATAGGAGAGGTCAGGGAGGGTCTTTCAGCAGAATTCGGGCATTTCCCAGCCCTCGTCGTCATGGGCGGGGATATGGACAGGAGTGTCTTCTTCATCACGAAGGACGAGGCGAGGCTCGGCCGTCATGATCCGAACCACAGAGCCACGGAGGAGGGCGTGGGGATCGTCCTGTCAGATGATTACAGGGCGGTTTCGCGTATCAGCAAACCACATGCCCGCATCTTTTCGAGGGGTGATGCATGGTTCATCACTGATGCAGGCAGCATGGGAGGAACGTTCGTGAATGGGAAGCGGATCGAGAGGGGCGAGATTGCAGGGATAGCAGACGGAGCGATCATCGAGCTTTCGAAAGGAGCGCAGAGCGCCAGACTGCTCTTTTCCCTTCCGTCCCGAAGGGGCTCAGATACAGAGACAGGAGAGGTGCATTGACTCCCTGTGGCGATGCTTCTTTGGAGTTTCATGTCGTGAAAGCGATCGTCTTCGGGGCTGTGCTCGCCCTGATGTTGGGTCTGCCGGCCGGTGGGGCGGTGATCACGGTCGGTGAACGGGGGGCTGATTATCAGAGCATCCAGCAGGCGTTGGATCAGGCCCTGCCACAGGATACCGTCCTCGTGAAGGGTGGCATATACAGAGAGAACCTGGTCATTCCTGATGGTGTGACCCTGAGAGGTGTAACAGAGGATGGGTTGCCGGTCATCGAGTCTGGCGCAGGTTCTGCCATTACCATTGCCGGGGGGGATGTGAGGGTCGAGTCCCTGGCAATCAGGTGCAGAGATGGCGACGCAGGGATCCGCATCAGGGCGCCCCGCGCATTCATTGAGGGGAATTACCTCCTCCATTGTGACGAGGGTATCGTCGTGGAGGGGGCGAGAGGCGCGTACATCACAGGAAACCTCATCAGGGGCTCCAGCGGCAGAGGTATCGCCCTCTATGGGGCCACGACGTGTTCGGTCTTCAGGAACACGATCACCGGGGGGGAAGGGGAGGGCGTACGCATCGACAGATACTCGACCGGGAACCTTCTATATCTGAACAACTTTGAAAATCGTGCGGATGCGACGGTGGAGAGCCAGACCACATCGTGGAGTTCACCTGAACCGCTCGGCTACTCGTTCAATGGCGTGAGGAGAGAGGGGTACCTCGGCAACCACTGGAGCGGGTACTCGGGCGAGGATGCGGACCTCGACGGGATCGGGGACTCCCCATACCTCATAGGGGTGAAGGGAAGAGGTGTAGGTCTGGGAAGAGGCCCTATCCAGCTCAGCGGTAGAAGGGACGACCATCCCCTCGTGGTCAGGTGGGAGTTACTAACAGGCGCACCCCTTCAAACCACCCCTGTGATCTATTCACCCGATGCGATCGCCACGGGACCGACACCTGCGCCTGTTGTGACGACCCCGGTCACTGAGAACCCGACTGTTACCGCCCATCCTGAAGATTCCGGGGGCGAACTCGGTTCGGGGGGGATGCTGTTCAGGTTGCTCGTGCTTTTCACCGCCCCAGTCCTCGCTGGTTCAGGTATGGCGGCGGTACTCTATCGGCGAGACACCCGTACAGGCAGACAGGGAGGTGAAGCGGGAAAAAAGAAGCGATCGATCCTTTCGAAGGCGGCTCTGGCGTTTTCCACTATGGTATTCCTTTTCACTCTGTTTCAGGTGTCCATCACCTTCATGACGCGTGAAGATCTTACTGGTCGCCACCTTCTCCTGATCTTCTTTTCCCTATTCCTGCTCTCCCTTCTCATCAGCTCATACATTCTGCAGATGTATGCATTTAGGAGGGGGATTCCGATTCCCATCCTCCGGACCGCTCACCTCCTCTTTCTGGGGCTGCTTGTTCCCTGCATATATACACTCGAGAGGGCATCGGCCTGGGGGCGATTCCATCTGCCACTCCTCATCCTCGCGATCGCCGCATCGGGCGGCGTGACATTCGCAGAGGTGAGGGCGGAGAGGGTGAAAGTGGATACCGGTGCGAAGGAGGGGGATTCTGTCCCTGATACGAGAACGGTCCTCCATCAGGAGCCGGCATCCACCACCGAAACCCCTGCTCTCAGGCAGTCCATCTTCCCGCCAGAACTCGCGCAACGTTATACGGAGATCGAGTTCGCGGGCGTGGGTGGCATTGCCCGCGTCTTCAGAGCAAAGCGGCGGTCAGATCAGGCGGAAATTGCCGTGAAGATACCTGTGTCCTTCGACGAAGCGACCGGGAAGTCATTCCTGAAGGAGATGAGGGTCTGGGAAGAGCTGCGGCATCCCAATATCGTGCGGGTGGACGGGGTGAATATACTCCCGTTCCCATATGTGGAGATGGAGTACATACCCAGATCGCTGAAAGAACTCAGGACCCCCATGCCTGCAGAGGAGGCGGTCCGTATTGCCATCGGGATCGCAGAAGGCCTCCGCCATGCACATTCGAAGGGGGTCGTTCACAGGGATCTGAAGCCCGAGAATATACTCATGGGCGATGATATGACACCGAAGATCACTGACTGGGGGCTCTCGGCCAGAGTCGCGGAGGAATCACAGGGCACCATCGCCGGATTTTCCATACCCTATGCGGCACCAGAGCAGCTCTCCCCCTCCAGGTTCGGATCTTGTGGTGAGGCCACCGATATCTACCAGCTTGGGGTGATCCTTTACGAACTGGTTACGGGAAGGCTGCCCTTCACAGGGAGGGACATGTACGAGACGAGCCTCGCGATCATGAACGAGAGACCGGTTCCGCCTGAAGAGATTGATCCCTTCTTAGGTCCACTCTCTGGCCTGATCATGCGTTGTCTGGAGAAGAATCCACAGGACAGGTATCACTCGATGGAGGAGTTGCTGAGTGAACTGGAGCGTCTCCGAGGGTCGAGTTCAAAACGCCATGAGTGACTGCAATTCGATCCTCCCTCTTCTCTCGGTGAGAGAGAGCAGTAGAGAGGTCGTCGATCTTCGAGATGTCCTGAACTACGATAGATCCAGATATGAGTATCACCGCAGTGTGCGACATTTTCAGAAATTACCCGCTGGATTTTTTTGGGAACAGGGAAGACGTGGGGCATTCTGAACGTTCTTTGCATCCCGTGGCCTATCATCACCACTTTTCCCTTTATCGTTCCCCGGGCATGATCGATGAATCAATAGACATATATCTGCAGAGAGAGATCTCTCGTCCGGTGATGGGCTGCCCGTTTGAGGCGGTTCCAGTGCCGTGGAGGATACTTCACTATGGCAAAGGCATTGACAAAGAAGAGGTATGTTTGCACCGTATGCGGTTATATTTACAGCCCTGAGCGGGGTGAACCGAAGAATGGCATCAAGCCGGGCACCGCCTTCGAGGACCTGCCCGCGGATTACATCTGCCCGGTCTGTGGTGTCCGGGCAAAGATAGGGAAGAGTGCGTTCGTTCCGATGGACAAACCGAACAGATATCAGTGCGTCGCCTGCGGATACATCTACGACCCGGCGAGAGGAGAGCCAAAGAACGGGATAAAGGCCGGGACTGCGTTCGAAGATCTGCCTGATGACTATGTATGTCCGGTCTGCGGGGCGTATGCGAAGATAGGAAAGACTGCATTCTGGCCGATAGACTGATCGACCCCCTCCCCCTCAATCCCTTTCGGTACCATCATTGCGTCTCTTAGTGCACCGTCTTTCTGCATACAGGGGATGGTGACCATCGTCTGCCTTTTCATCATGGAGAGTACACGCAACTTGGACTATCAGTTCACCGCGGAAACGATCCAGAATGAGAGAGGAAGAGCGCAGTATGCATATGGGAGAGCCTCCGGTCATCGTGATCGGTCACAGGCAGCCCGATATGGACAGCATCGGCAGTGTAATCGGATATACAGAGTTGCTTAGCAGAACGGGCACAGGCACGTTCAGACCGATGCGATGTGGAGAGATGAATGCGGAGACCCTTTTTGCGCTTGAGAGATTCGGCGCTGAAGCACCGGATTACATCGAGAGTGTGGAGCCCACCGTCTCCGATCTTCCATTCCTCGAGACCAGGCATGTTTGTGCCGAACTTCCAACCATCGATGCAGTTCAGCTGATGGAGAGGCACGGTATGCGGAACATGCCGGTCACGAATGCAATGGGGCAGCTGCTGGGCCTGATCAGCGAATACGGACTCGCAAGAGCATATATTAAAAGTGAGAGAGGAGAGGCGCTCTCGCTTCCACCCATCGACGTGGAGACGCTCGCACGGATACTGGATGCAGAGATCCGCGTGATGGCGAATAGAGTCCTCTCCGGCAGAGTATATACCACCATTGATGCGTTGCATGTCGCTCTGTCAAAACTCTTGCCTCAGGACATCGCGATCGTGGGGGACAACGAACCTGCGCAGTTGGCCTTTATATCCGCAGGAATCGCTGCGATCATCATCGCAGACGGGGCACCCGTCGGTGAACGCGTGACTGGTGCAGCACGTCAGAAAGGGGTCTCGATCCTCTCCACCCCGCTGGATGCATTCAGCGTGGGCAAGCTCTGCAACCTCTCCCTCCCTGCCTCCCTGGTGATGGAGACAGATGTACCGAGGGTCTCGATGGACGATCCACTCGAATACGTGAAGTACACGATCAGCAACTCGAAGTTCAGGACCGCCTGCGTGGTGGACCGATCCGGCAGATTCATCGGTCAGATCTCCAGAAGCACACTGATGCAGGATGTGCAGAAAAAGGTGATTCTTCTCGATCACAACGAACCTGACCAGGCGGTCGAAGGAATCGAGAAGGCGGAGATACTCGAGATTATCGATCATCACCGTCTGTCGGCGATAACGACGCTCAAACCGGTGAGATTCCTCAACGATCCGGTGGGTTCGACATCCACGATCATCACACATAAATTCATCGAGTCGGGAGTGAAGCCCGGTCTGAAGGCCGCCGGTCTGCTCCTGTCAGGTATCCTATCGGATACGCTGGTCCTGCGGATGTCCACGACCACCCCGCAGGATGAGAAGGCGGTCGGTTACCTCGCCGAACTGATTGGGATCGATCCCTTCGTGTATGGAAAAGAGCTGATCCAGCGAGGGATGGGGCTGGATGGCATTCCCATGAATGAAGTGCTCACACGGGATATGAAACGTTACCGGCTCTTCGAGAGAGAGGTGATCATCTCGCAGGTGATGCTACCCTCCTTCGATTACTCCAGAAATCATGCGGTGGAGATCGCGAAGGAGTTGGAACGCCTGCGGGAGAGTTACCGTGCTGACTTCTTCATCGTCCTCTTCACAAGCATCATGGATGGTGCGAGCGAGGTCTTCGCTGCATCCGACGAGACGAGCCTCCACAGGACGGGATTCTCCAGTCAGCCGGTTCTCATGGAGGGCGTCATGTCAAGGAAGAAGGATTTCCTCCCGAGATTCGGCGAGCTCCTGAGAGAGAGGTGAGGGGATCTGCTATCATCTGCCTGGATGTGGGCGCACCAGTGCTGTGGATGGAACACCGAGAAACTTACTGGAGCGCTATTTGGCCAAGATACCTGCAGATTCTGGTGAATGAAAAGATACAGTATGAGATACTTGGCATCTGCCTCTGAGTAGACCACATCATATCAAGTCTGCTGGATACGCCGAACACGAGGGTCGGCTCTGCCGATAATAAAAACTGATAGGGGGTTGGAGGTTCGGTCGAATCGAGATTCCTGGATGAGTTCCTCATATCGGTTCTTCTCTGTTTATGTTAAATTTCATCTACGACATCATCGCCACTGGCACCTCCCCCCGACACAACCGCAGGATAACCCATAATCGCCGGCGCTGTAGCAGTCGCGCCACTCACACGTGGTGACCACCGGGCTCTCATTCACCGACTGGCAGACCTGCTCCGAGCATCCCCCCCTCATGCAGTCCGCGTCGTTCACGCAGCTCCCGAATGTCGACCAGCCACAGAAACCACCTCGTTTACCCACAGGTTTGCAGCCCCCCCGGTAAAACTCCCATTCTTCACACTCACTCCCATCGGGAAATATACACATGCCATACTCCCCGCCCTTCTCGTCCTTTCTGATCTCCACCCTTCCACCCTGCTCCACACAATGGACGGAAGCAGGGTTGGGAATTTCGGAGGTTGCAGCCACTGTCACCCCACCTTCCCAGATTGTCTCTGCCGGTACATCTCTGAACCCCACACCCTCAAGTCTGATCAGATATCTCCCCTCCTCGAGCGGCCCTAAATTCGCATCGATCATATAATCGCAGAGGCATCTGCACATCTCGCCCTCATTCACCTCCCTGAGGACAATGAGGGTGCGATCCTTGTTCACCTCAGTGTGGCTCACAATGACCTTTACATCCGCACAGCAGACATAGCGAAGACGGTGGGTGAGGATGACGATATCTCTCTGCACGTTCACATCAACATCACCTGAGGTGCCCCTCACCGGTGCATAATCCCCCTCGACCCGTTCATTGCACCCGCTCACCCGGTAGCTCAAGAGGGTATTGTTCGACCTTTCATTGGGTATGGGCGGTTCGGGTGAAATGGAGTACATGCCCACCATATAACCGAAAAAGAGCACCCCCAGCAGCACCGCCACGAGCGCAATCGGAACCAGATGGATCATCCTGCCTTTCATCACCTCCTGTTCTGTGGGCATGATATTAAAATCACTGCTCCCCTCCGTGCGAGCATATGGAGGAATAAAGGCAGCCCATCGTTATACTCTTATTCTGCCTCCCTCCCGGTTCCGGGCTCAATCGTTCGAACACCATCTCCGGCATCCGCATACCAGGCACCATGGTCTTTGGCCTCTGACAATCGCATCTTGGCCTTCAACCGCCGATAAGCGATCATCCCCCTTCCAACACATCCAGAATGAATCGGTGCGATCAATGCCTCTTCCGAGGTCAACCGTTCTCACCGGTGATAGGGCTCGCCCCTGTTTATCCTGAAGGCGCGGTAGATCTGTTCCAGGAGGAGGAGACGGGCGATCTGGTATGGAAAGGTCATTCTGGAGAGCGAGAGGACCTGATCGGCACGGACGAGCACCTCTTCCGAGAGGCCCAGCTCCCCGCCGATCGCGAATGCGATCCTGCCCCTCCCCTGCAGTTCCCATTCATTCAGTCTCGCGGCCAGCTCGCGGCTCGGCCATTCCTCACCTTCAGGGTCAAGGGCCACGAGGATCGCGTTTTCAGGGAGAGCCTCGAGAAGCCTCCTCCCCTCTCTCGTCTTCGAGATCAATTCTGCACCCGGTGCCGGCCCCTTCTGCAGATGTTCGTCAGCCACCTCGTGTATAAGGAGGTTCACGTACGGGCGGAGGCGTTTCATGTACTCCCTGATACCCTCGGCGAGGTACCGCTCCTTCATCCTCCCAACCGCGATGATCACGATCTCCAGTGAGTATCCCCTCCTGAGTTCAATCGAATGAATCACCGTTATATTTTTCGAACTTCCTCTCGTCTAATTCATTCACTCCGACACATTATCGAGCAGAGTGACTTTAAACATGGATAGTGATGCAACTTCTGCCACCGATCAGTTACGTCCGATGAATAATTGCTGGTTATAGGGTTGCAATGCGGTCAACCGGTTGAGCCGTACTGACATGCAGAGATGTACACCTGCTCGATTATACGAGGATGAGTGTATCTTCGATGGTTTCATGGAGGGGCCCCGTCCCCCAGACCTCCGCCATGAAAAGAATCCATCGTTTTCCTCACAAACAGTGATGCGCTTCTGAAGACCGGGTCTTGATCACCAGAGTGCAGAGAGATTGATATCACAACTATTATTATTGCCCCCTCTCTCGCATGAGTGAAGGTAAAAATCAGATACTCTTTGAGGTAGAAGAGGTGAAGAATTCGTGTCCAGTCATCAAATCCTGATCTGTCTTCTGGTGATCGTTGCCATCGCATCTGTCATCCCCTCGTCTTCGGCGGCGGGTGAAGGCGTCCTCCGGGCGGGCAACGCATGCGGTCCTGCAGGAACGAGGGTGTCCATACCCATTACACTCTCATCATTGAAGGCGCCCGTGGGTAACATGGATCTTGCCATCAGTTACGACCCTGTTCTGGTCAGGGCCGTACAGGTGAACCGTGGAGAGCTCTCATATGGTGCGATATTCGATTCGAACATCCGCGATGGCGAGATACGAATCGGTATCGCGAGTACGAAGGGGATCGAGGGTTCGGGTGCCATCGCGTACATCGTCTTCGAGATTACCGGCGCCCGAGGTATCTCGAGGCGAGGTATCTCGAGGATCCATTTCAGCGATATTTCTGCCAATCATGCGATCACGATGGATACTCTTCGCGTGGAAGGCAAGGATGGCGCGGTGGAGGTCCTGCCGGGTATCCGCTTCGAAACAGAGGGAAATGTACAGCAGATCATCGTGAACAGAGACGAGATCGACGGGAGAACCAGAATCGAGGGAGATTGGATCCGCTGTGATCAGTGCGGCCTCAATGTGAACATTGGGTTGAGAGATGTCAAGGAGCAGGCGGGGAGGATCCAGGGGGTGGTGAACGAGGTCAGGATCATCTCCACACCTGTCGCGGCGGAACTCTCGTTCGGGAGGGTGGAGGCGTGGTTCGAATTCTCGATGCCCAGATACCCGACAGAGGGGCATTATTCACTCTTGTTCTCGGAGGAGATCGATCCGGCTCTGCAGCAGTCGCTGGAGGCAGTGGCCGGCAGGAAAGGGCTCGAAATACAGACCATTCCATTCCTTGCCAGGATAGAGCACGGTTATGGTAAAACAGGCCCTGCAACGGGCCATTTCACGGTTCCTGAAACCCTGGTGAATTCCATGGGAGGTATCCAGAACCTCTGGTTCGGCCACCAATCCGAGCAGGTGGCGCCGGAACTTTTAAAGGCGGAGTTCGAGAGCGGTCCTGATCCATCGGGTCAGATCACCCTGAAAGTCAACTCACCAGAAGGGCTCTCAATATTCGCCCTCGCTTCAGCGAGAGTAAAATCAATGGCAGGTCAGGAGAGCTCGGGGGGAGCTTCACAGAGTTCACCCCAGACAGGGCTCACATTATTCTTCAACATGATCGTCTCGGCAGCCACACTCTCCACAGGAAACCTGGTTGTAGGAGCGATAGTGATCTTTCTTCTCGTTGGTATAATCGTCGCAGGGATCTTCTATGTGCAGAGGAAGAGGGGTATATGATCGATTTGACAATATTTATGAAATCCCCCTTCTATTATCGTGTATCGCCTTATCGGCAGGATGTATTTTTTCCTGCGGAGACGATCATGGAGTGTTTTGTCGTTAGAGAACGTCCTGGGGGTTGAAAATGAAAAAAATAGATTTATCAAAAATTATACTGGCGCTTTTCATCTCGGTCCTTCTCTTCGAGAGCGCAAGTGCCCTGACCGTGAAGGCGGGGGATGCGAGAGGTGCGCAGGGCAGCACAGTGAAGCTAGCCGTTATTATGGAAGGTGCATCAAATGTGGGTAGTGTCGATCTCGTTCTATCGTATGACCAGAATATAGTACAGGCGATTGGTGTGGATCGGGGTGGTATCGCCAGCAATGCGTATATGGAGTCGAATACTGCAATTCCCGGTCAGGTGAGGATCGGGCTTGCTGATTCCAGCGGTATCAGTGGAACCGGGGATCTGATCCTTGTATCTTTCCTGCTTACCGGTGGAGCAGGCGCGAGAACTCCGGTGACCATCCAGCAGGATGCCGTCCACACTGTCGAACTCGCAGAGGTTTCGGTGAGTACATCGAATGGCTCGATCATTATCAGCGAAGGACCCCCCATCACGAGAGCGGGGGGCGTTTTGTCTGCAATTTTGCTTTCATTCGGCATTGCGATCGCGGTTTTGCTCTTTTTCCGTCGCGGCCGGGAGGTGAGGTGACGATGAAGAGATCTGCATATATTCTGCTGATCTGCCTTCTTATTGGATTCATATGCCCGGTCTCGGCTGATTTTTTCACCGATCTGAACGAAAAAGTGATCGAGTACAACAGCCATGCCAGCAATGTTCCGGATCCGATCAAGATGGTCCTGGGCAACGACGAGATCTATGGTGTGATCACCCTGAATGATGGCAGCACACTACTCGTTCGTGCGGTGACAAAGGATGCCTATATCACTGAGTTCTCGAAGGTGGCAGAGAAGGTAAAGGTGGAGCGGTTGGAGTATTCTGCGGCAGATGCACTTGCTGCGTTGAGAATGTCGGTCGGAAAAACGCAGGAGGACAGTGGTTTCGATGTCGATGGGGATGGAAGAATATCCTCGAAGGATGCCCGGATCATCCTCCAGTATGCTGTCGGCCTCTCTTCCGAGACGAATCCGACGCTCGTGTTGACGACTGACGAGGGAACCGCCAGGTCGATCATGTATGGAGAGGAGCCGGTGAAGGCCTTCTTCGCTGCATACGACAGCGGGGCACTGAAGATCGAGGGCGTCGGGATCGTGAAGATGCTCACAGTCGCCGTTGGAAATGCCTTTTTGACCATCGCGAGGATGATCGGGATCGTAAAGATATGAGAAGGTGAACTTTTTTTCTATTTGGAAGGGGCTCCTCCCTTCCTTAAAAATTATATCTTGGTGGAATCGCCCGTTTTCATTTGCTGTTTCCTGCCTCCACTTTCGCCTGAACCAGTTCATGCAGCACCTGGGACTTCTGGGAGAGGAGGTTCATCTGTTGCACCGCATTGGAGAGCTGTGCATTCAGATGTTCTATCTGCTTTTTAGTCAGGTGGCCTTCTGACGCTGCTTTTTTAATCTCCACCTCCACCACCTGACAGGTGGTGAAGAACTTCTCCACGATCGCTTCCGCCTCCAGGTGCGTCAGGACGACCCTGGGTCGCGCCAGCATTGCGTTCAGAATATTCAGCTGTTCGTCGATCTCGTTCAATAGTTCCATGATACGGTTGAGGGCCAGTTGACGTGCCGATTCATGCGGGTCTCCTCTAACCCCGCCTTCGCCATAATCGGAAGTTGGGCCCCCTGCCCCCCTTCTTGAAACCCTCTGTCTGCCCATTACCAGAGCTAATACAAGGATCAGCACCAATCCGATTGTGAGTATCGGATTCTCCACGAGCCAGACGACCATACTTCCCACCACTGACAGCGGAGTCAGGGGCGAAGCAGGGGTGGCAGCAGGCTCTGAACCTATCTCCTGTGCAGCGGCGGCCTTTACCTTCGCCGATGCCATGGCAAATATCGAGAGACCGTCTGGAGAAAGCGCTTCGAAGATCATATTTCCACTTTCGTCTGTCCCGAGAAATGTCAATTGAGGCACCGATATGGTCCCATCGTCCGCGATCCGCACGACTCTGATTGCATTCGCACCACCGTGCTCTTCCACCCATGCGGACGGGACGGTCATCCGGACTTTTGCCACTCCTGTCTTTTCAATGTTGATTTTATCGAACTGGATATAGTATGCGACGGCATCCAGTTCAAGACCCTCCAGAGAGAGCGCTTCCATTATCTTATTTATCGTTCCAGGAGGGGGGGGGTTTCCATGATGGAGCTGACAATATACCCACCCTCAGGCAGTTCGAAGAGTTCAACGGCGAACGAGACCTGCACCTCCCCGATGGCGACCGTCGCAATCACAGGTTCGCTCACCATCGTTATCCCAGACACCTCCCCGGTGATCGAGGTCTCCGTCTCCTGAATTCCATTCGTCTCGATGATGAGTGTGAAGCTCTCACCGATGATCCTAACCGTATCTCCCGATACATCAACGTTGTACCCTTTTGCTTCAGCCTCCGTTTTATCAATCAGGATCGATCTGGTACCACTCGGTGCCTGCGTCAATATGAGCCATTCGAGCCCGAGGGTGTATGTTTGCTGCGTTACAGACGCTTCGAGCGATCTAATCTCCTCTTTCTGCGCATTTTCGATCAATGCTTCCTGAGGCTTGGACTCCTCTAAGGGTGGAGTTCCAGATATTTCATGACCGGAAGACCCATCGGAAGAGCCTTCAGATGACAATGGAACAAACCGGGCTAAAATGGTGTGGTTCTCTGTTATATTCTCGAAGGTGTATGAGCTAACCGCACCGATCGACACACCATCGACCCAGATTCCACTTATCTGATATCCACTGAAGGGCTGGATGGAGAATGCCTGATCGGACAGGTGAAGGACACGGACAACACCGGTGGGTGATATCGTCCCTCCATCTTCGGCGGTCGCAGTGATGAAATGGTATTCCTTTAGATATACTTCGATACTCAGGGTTTCATTTTTCGAGGGGTATTGTGAGATGGTAAACTGGTAGCGTACACGAAGTGATGTAAAATAAAATCCCCCGTATCCTACAGTGATT
>JARYLJ010000031.1 GCA_029907705.1 Methanomicrobiales archaeon | reverse complement strand
AAATCACTGTAGGATACGGGGGATTTTATTTTACATCACTTCGTGTACGCTCCCGCGCCGCATCGTGACCGCCTGGGTGCTCACGATACCCCTCACCACCGCATGCAGTTACTTCGCGTACCTGCTCTACCAGTTTCTATTCCTCTGACCGGACCTTATCGGAAGCATCGAGGTAATACCGGCAGAGGTGGGCGATGGGGCATTCTGGACATCGGGGTTGCCTGGCGGTGCATATCCGCCTGCCATGTGCGATCAATAGATCGGTGATATCCCCCCACAACCTCCTCGGCACAAGTTTCATGAGATCCCGCTCGATGCCCGACTGGCTGGACGAGTCCGAGAGACCGATCCTCCCTGCGAGCCTCTTTACATGCGTATCTACTGCAATACCCTCGCACCTGCCGAAGGCATGGTGGAGCACGATGTTTGCGGTCTTTCTCCCCACCCCCGGTAGCTGAAGCAGTTCCTCCATCCGCGAGGGCACCTCTCCACGGAACCTCTCCTGCAGCATGGATGCCGCCTCCCTGATGTGCCTTGCCTTCGCTCGAAAAAAACCGAGGCTGTGAACGATCTCCTCGATACTTCCGATTTGCGCTGCAGCGAGGGATGCAGGGTCAGGAAACTCCGAAAAGAGCCTTTCTTTCACCCTGTCCACCGCGTTGTCAGTGGTTTGCGCCGATAGTATAGTGAGGATCAGGATCTGAAAGGGATCCGTCGTCCTTCCCTTGCGCTTTCCCCATGACGCGCCGGGATATGTGCGCCGAAGGATCTTCAATATCTTGCGCACGCGGGCAGTTCCCATGATGATGGGGTAGGGCGGATTCGAACCGCCGTCAAAGCGTCCCAAACGCTCTAGGATGGACCAGGCTACCCTACTACCCCGAGATCCCTCTTCTCTTTTTAACCGTAGACCAAAAATGTAACGTTCGATCGTGCTTACAGAGGAAATGGCTTTTCTTCCTTCGAGGATACGATTGTTCCCTCGAATTCCCCTCTCATGATCGCTGCTCTGATGTTCTCCGGTCTTCTTCCGTCTATGACTGCCAGGGGGATTCCGCTCCTCTCCACCACCTTTGCAGCGAGTATATCGAAGACGGTATTCGATCCAGCGCGAAGCTGTACCCCGCTGATGATACCGAGGAGCGCCTGCGGGGTGAGGTATGAGTACTTCTTCGCATCTGGATCGACCCTGGGATCAGCCGAATAGATACCATCGACAGAGGTGGCATTCAGGATCAGATCGGCTCGCATATACTCCGCAAGTATCGCGGCGACCGCATCCGTGGTCTGACCGGGCACCATGCCGCCCGCCACGAGTATCCTGCCGGACTGCATATGTTCCTTCGCTTCCTCATAGGAGGAGGGGATCCGGGGGTATGCCTGCTCACCCAGTGCACCCGCGAGCAGAGCTGCGTTCAGGCGCGTGACCATGATGCCGATCTCGTCAGCCTGCGCCTCGCTGATCCCGAGAGTCCGGGCGGTCTCGATATACCGCCGCGCCTCTCCACCCCCTCCGACCACAACACAGAGCCGGTGATGCTGCGAGATCTCTCCGATGATATCTGCATATCTGCTGATATGATGGGACCCGAGCGAAGGCACGAGAACGGAACCACCGAGGGAGATGACAATCCGTTTCATCCGTATTAATTGATGGGTTCCGGCCACAATATAGTTGCCGAGCATGCTTCGCTGTCCTGTCTGCAGGAGCAGAGAGCTATACCTGCTCTCCGGAGGCTATACTGGCTATATATACCGGTGCAAACATTGCGGATACGAAGGGTCGCTGGTGGTGGACGTGGACGGGGATCTCGAGGAAAAGGACGATGGAAGTCCGAATCATGGAAAGACTGAATAACAGGCCCTGCAGATAATCCGTTGAAGATCAGAGAACCATGGGAGTGGAACATATGCATGAGGCCCGCCTGTACGAGAAGAGGGAGAAGAACACGGTGAGGTGCTCTCTGTGTTCGCACAGGTGCACCATACAGGAGGGAAAAAAGGGCATCTGCGGTGTCCGGATCAACCGTGAAGGTATGCTGTATGCAGGAACCTACGGACGCGTGAGTGCAGAGAACGTCGATCCGATCGAGAAGAAACCACTGTACCATTATATGCCAGGCACCCTCTCGTATTCCCTCGGCAGTATCGGCTGCAACTTCAGATGTGAGCATTGCCAGAACTGGCAGATATCCCAGGCGGCACTGGAAGGTGCATATCTGAAGGAGATAACACCGAAGGAGGCGGTGAGGAGGGCGAAGAACACAGGATCGGCCAGCATATCCTTCACATACAATGAACCCACGATCTGGCACGAATATGCGCTCGACACCGGCCTCCTGGCGCGGCAGGAGGGTCTGGGGACAGTGTATGTGACAAACGGTTATATGACCGAGGAGGCCCTGAGGGAGCTCGCCCCCATGCTGGAGGCATTCAGGGTCGATCTGAAATCATTCTCGGATGACTTCTACAGGAAGGTCTGCAAGGCGCGCCTCCAACCGGTGCTCGATGCAACGGTCATTGCGAAGGAACTCGGCATGCACATCGAGACGGTCACGCTGGTCATACCCGGTATGAACGACTCCGAAGAGGAGATGGGGGGTTTGATCAAATGGGTGCTGGATCATCTCGGAAACTCCACTCCGATGCATTTCACACGCTTCCATCCCGATTTTCGCATGCTGGACGGGCATGCGACACTGATACCGACCCTGGAGAGGGTGCAGCGTCAGGCGCGGGAGATGGGGGTCAGGTATGCGTACCTGGGAAATGTTCCGGGCCATCCGCTCGAAAATACCTGGTGTCCATCCTGCAATGCACTGCTTATAGAACGTACGGGGTATCGTACAGCGATACGCAACCTTAAGGGTGACCGGTGCTCCTCATGCGGAGAGAAGATCGAGATCGCGAGACATGAGCAGGGAAAGGATTGAAGCAGAAGCGAGGTTCGTCACAGACAGGATGCTCGGCACGCTCACCCGATACCTCCGTTTCATGGGCTATGATACGAAGAGTGCGAATGCACTTGCAGAGGGAAACGAGAAAGAGGATACGCTGCTTCTGGATATCTCCAGGCGGGAGAATCGAATTCTTCTCACCAGGGACAGGGAGCTGGCCCGGAGAGGTGGAGACAGGGCCATCTGGATCGCCTCGGAGGATGTGCTTCAACAGGTCCGGCAGCTCGTGGAAGGAGGATTCGTCAGGCCCGAAATCCGAATGAGCCGTTGTTCGCTCTGCAACAGTCTGCTCCGACCTGCGCGAAGGCACGAGATTGCCGGAGCTGCATATGCACCCCGCGACAATCCAAACCTCATCTTCTTCTGGTGCCCCCCTTGCAGGAAGCTCTACTGGATGGGTTCGCACGGCGAGGAGCTCGGGCGGAGGTTCGGGGAGATCAGAGGAGAGGATGGGGCGTAGGGGTAGTCAGCCGCCCAGACATCGCATTCGTTCCATCAGTCCGGCCACGGATGGCATGATTATGGCCATCTCCTGAGAACGACGATCAACAACGCAAGGATAGCAGTTGCCGCGAGATACCCCGGCATCGTCGTTGTGGCGGCAGGGGTGGTCACCGGAGTCTCTGCCGTGGTCGGTGCCACTGAAGTGGTGACCTCTAGTGTCATGGTTGCAGGAGGCGATACAGTGAACACCGTGGTGGGGGTAACCGTCGCTGTCGGTGTTCCCGTCGTGGTTATCGTGACTGTAATTCCGATCTCCTCCACAGGTCGTTCCTCTTTGGAAGTTATTGTCCTCCCCTCCACCGGGTAATTATCTTTCATTTTATTCGCGTTGCATTCCGCCCATATCTCGTACGTGCCGAACTGATAATCACTGTAACCGGTATCCCATATGGGAACGGTGAAGAAAAGCTGGCTGTCCACGGGAATCTCCACGAGCGAGGTTCTCTCGCCGCTGGCGTTTACCAGGGAATCGAATTCGACACCGTTCGGATCCCTGACTCTGATCGTCACCGGTGCCCCCTGGACGCCCCTCTCGGTCATTGAATATAGATTGGAGGCGATCCTGAACATCAGCTCGTCTCCCCGAATCACCTTTCCCTGTGTCCTGTCTCTGCCGGTTCTCACATCGAAGACCTTCAGCTCGATGGCCGGTAGCTGAACATAGAAGGCAAGGCGCCGATCCGGCAGCGAGTACCACGGTCCAGTCCGGCTGGCGAATGTGATCGGATCCACATAAAAGGAGGTGTTATCGTCCACCCTCAGAGTATACGAGGGGGTCGCATCCTGGACTGAAGTCCCCGGCGCCCACCACCCGATCTCACCTCCGCTCGGCACACCCGTTGCTGTAATATCGAGCCCCTCCTCCCCCACGAACATTGTTCCGCCGAGGGGGATCTCGTTTAGACCTGCCACTGCAGGCGTTATCAATAGCAAAGGAAGAAGGAAAAGGGCCCCCATTGGCCGTGATAATGTGTTTTCGTTCATCATGGTATCCTCCCCAATTATGTGATCCTCAATACAGCTGAAATTGTTGATAAGGATATCTGCCGGACGATACCAGCAATCGACACAAGAGAAGGAGCCCGACTGATTCCCTGCCCTCGTAAGTTCATAGCATACCCCGATCTCTGGATCCTTCAGGACCACTTTCGGTACCGATGACGTTCCTTGGTCAGGAAAAATCACCTTATGGACTGGATGGTATCCATTGTACATGATCCAATCGTTATAATGGGGCCCGACAAGGTGCATGTGCTTGTTCATTTAATAGTAATTACCGCATTCATCATCTGCAGAAACCAGATTAAACATCGTATCCCGCGTTGGATGCATGATACTGCTCTGATTCCATTCCATCTATCAGGCAAACGTCCGGCCGCTCCTGGACTACTGTGCACCACCTTGAATTCCTGCCCTCCTCACCTTTTTCAGGACACTGTACATAAAGGTTATTAGAACTGCCATGAACGCCAGGTTGTAGATGAGCCGTATCCAAAACGACGAGAAGTCGCTTCCGATGAGATTTGCGTGCACGATCACAAACAGGAGGACGACGTACATGAGTACATGTGCATATCTCCACTGCCTCCATCTCTTTCTGAGCAGTGCCGCACATAATGCGATATATAGAAGCAGAAGCGCCGGCCTTCCCGCCAGCGCCCAGAATTCGATCCATGAACGGAAGCTGGGGAGAAAGACGGTGGCATCCATCACCTGAATCGCGAAGGCGACCGGATGGAGCGTGGCGAGCAGGGTGCCTGCGCCGGCGAAGATATGGTGGACGGTGAGGAATGGTTTTCCGAATACTTTCTTGATCTCAGCAAGAAACGGCGTCATGATGACGGCCATCGCCATCATCAGAAAACCATACAGTGCCGATATCCTGACAAAAAAGCCGAGAATGTCCCCGTCTTCGAAACGGGATGCGATGGTGAGCGCACCTATAACAAAGAAAATGAATGCAATTAAAATAAGAAAAATTATACCTTTTCTGCTCATCTTTCAGACCTCGTCTTCAGCATGTCAATTACACGCTTTTTCAGATGGAATTGTGTGCGGACAGAAATGAAGGTCATTGCCCGTAATTGGTGAAATCCCCTTCCTGAAATGCTCCCCCCAGTCTGATCCCTCCCGATTTCCAGGCCTTTTGACATCTTACAGCTCTTTCACGAACGGAACGGGTTTTTTCAATAAACAGATGATAAAGTCGATCCGGTGTTCCGAGCGCTCCCATACGTGTGGTGAATATGATCAGCCCCCGCTCTTACCGTGCGAGTACACCAAGGCCTGGAGCTCCTCGAAGAACCGCCCTCTCACCTCTTCTATGCTGAGAGCCTCCTCCATCCCCATCCAGAGGCTGTCCTCCTCTATTCCCCATTCGGGGGCCACCTGAATCACATATGTGTTGGGCACCATCTTCCAGAAGAACTCCGAACTCCCGAACTGGATGTGCTCCGGATCCCGCGAGGCGATACCCTGGAGATCTCTGTACAATACAAGCCCTTCATCGCTTTTTTCAATGCAGAGTGCGAGATAGGCGATTCTGTACAGCACATGCTGCACCTTTCCGGCATATTCCTTCAGAGATGCAAGGTTTTTTGTTTCCGGCTGCATATCATGGACGAAGTGCCCCCAGCAGCTCTGGATCGTGTAGCAGCAATTCAATCGGGCAAAAACTTCCAGCAGGGGGACGATCGGCGGATCCAGCGTCCCCTCTCTGATCCCCTGCCGGAGCTCGGCCAGCATCGATTTTCTCCTCTCCTCAAAACCAGGATCTTCAACAAATGGACGGGGATGGATATAGGTCTTCATGCATAATCAGCTCATGGTGGAAGGTGTTCTTTATGTATCTGCCGATCTTTTTCGAACCTTCCCGATGGTTCCGTTGGAAGGATATACGTCTTCATTCGGAATTCCGCCTCTGGTCGAAAGGCGGGAGGCAGGCCATCGTGAAAGAAAGGTAGTCGTGGAGGGAAATACGCGATCACCCTGAAGTCCCGCCGCATGTCTCATTGTCACGTGAAGCGAGGTAGAGCGATCCCCGGTTGCATCGAGAGATCCATACAATACCAAGGTGGGTTTGCCAGCGAGGTGGGTAAATGCATAAGGTAATGGTCAGTGTTCTGGGTGAATAAAAACCAATAAATCAGGCCGGTTTCGCCTGAATCTCGCCGGGCAGTATGCGGTCGATCAGAAACTGGTTCACCTGCTGGGACGTCTTGATTGTCAGGTAAAATCTGATGTTTTTTTCCTGTCTGCCCAAAAATCTCACATACATCTGATAGTTTGTATCGGCTATCGGTATTCCCAGTGCCTTTATCACCGCCCTCCGTTCTGAGATGAGGCGCTCCTCGCCGACGACCATCTTATCCCGCTTTCCATCCACATCTATGATGATCTCGTCCTGGTAAGAGAGCGCCATGATGGATGTGGACCCGATATATACCTGCTTTCCATCGGGAAAGAGGACCTCGTATGTCACTGTCCAGGGATATGTCGCTCCCGCATAAGGCGTCGACTGCTCCAGGCGTATGGAGAGGTATGCGACAATGAACAGGAGCACGAAAGTGGCGAAGATCACCAGCAGGACGGTCCTCAGGTTATACCTTCCAATCCTCCGTGGATACAACTTTTCGCTCTTCACGCCTGCAGGCGTAGAGGTCAGCTCCTCCCTGCCTGCGGCGATCTCCTGACCCTCTGCTCCGCCCCCCGTCGGATCTGTCCTGCCTGCTTTTTCATTCAAGGAACTCCTCCCCCTTCATCCGCACTTCCCACCATCCTTCATTCATTGGTTGAGATCCCGGTTAATAATAGGATCGATTGTCCTCCACCGAATGTATTTGCATGCAGGCCGTGCTCTGCCCCATTGCTGTATAGATAAAGTTATTCACTGCCTTATAGACGGACTTCCACGTTGTAGGTGACATGTTCATGCTCGGTGAACCCCCCAGAATGCAGAACGGAGACATCGATCTTCGGGATGATATGTTTAAATCCCCATCATTCCCCGTGACCACGGCTCTCGCGAACATCCGATGAATCGCGTTCCGCCAAATGCCAGTTCAAAAACCTGATGCGAATATTTCATCGATTCTGAAAATCTATCATCATCGTAATTATTCACTGGTACGAGGAAGAATATGTCCTGAATCATGGCGCTCGATCGGTTATCACTTTGTATCCATACCCCTCCAGTATCCGGATGACCTCCCGGTCCCACGATGGATCGTCGAGCAAGGGCAGAGCCCTTATCCGCGATTCCCAGAGTTCCGAGAGGGCACGCTCTTCTGAGGCGAGATGCCTGCTCCCCATCACGCGGCCGGCACGTTCTCCTCTCTCCGTGAGGACGAGAAGGCGCCAGCAGCTGAACTCACGGCATAGTTCAGGTCTCGTCCCATGCACGGTGCATATAAATAACCCGTTTTCAGGATCCCTTCTGAGAAAGAAGCATGCCTCGGGCAGGGATCTGAAGATCTCTCTGTCTTTAAAAAGCCCGATTTTTTCGGGATCGACACGGACATGGTCTATCTCCCCGGTATAGGCATTGTGCATGGCATAGGTACCATCCTGCGGATCTTCTTCGACCGTGAAGATCCGGCTCATGTGACTGCAGCACTCCCCGCATTGCTGGCAGAAAAACACCAATCGAGACACCTCTACCGTACAATAACTCTCGTTCCGTTGTTCAGAATCCCGGCATACCGCTGTCGCAACTGATGCGATATCACCCCTGAACACCCTCCATCGCCGCTGATCTCTGATCCATGATTGAACTGGCAATACAACGGATTCGAAACAGGGAACCGTCGATGTTGTGGAAAAATGCAGGGATCAAAGATGTGATCCCCACTTTTCTTCCACCACGAGATCCTGCATTCACTTCTCGATCTCGGTATCCGCCTTCCCTGAAGAGCCATATACGAGCGCCCCTTTCACGGGGCAGGCATCGATGCACCGGCGGCAGAGATAGCATTCACCCTTCGCATCCTCCCTTCCTGCTTCGGATACAGGACATGCCCGCTCGCACGTCTTACACTCGATGCATGATCCGGTCCTCCTGATCTTCCATCTCGCCATGGCGGCGAATATATAGAATATGGCTCCAATGGGGCACACAATCCTGCAAAATGGCCTGTAGACGAACAGCGCAACAGCAATTATGGCTAAAAAAACGAGAAAGCCAGCAGAGATGTGCAGGGTGAAGAACTGCCTGACGCCCAGGAAACCGAGAAGCGAGA
Source organism: Methanomicrobiales archaeon (assembly GCA_029907705.1). Taxonomy (GTDB): domain Archaea; phylum Halobacteriota; class Methanomicrobia; order Methanomicrobiales; family JACTUA01; genus JARYLJ01. The sequence continues at coordinate 9,814 of JARYLJ010000031.1, read as the reverse complement.
AGGAGAAGGCCACTCCTGAAATGACGATATGAATAAAGACCGCACCCCTTATCAAGAGGAACGACTTCTTCCATGGTGTCTTCACCTTCGGAACCTGTACCAGGAACGCCAGCTCCTGCACGGCACCTATCGGGCAGAGATATCCGCAGAAGTGCCTTCCGAAAAGAAGGGCTAATGCAAAGAACGCACTCATCCCTGCAGCCGCCATCGCGATGGACGCACCTGCCCCTCCACCGGATGTCGCCACCAGTTCCTGGAACATGAACGGCAGCATGGGTGAGAAGATGGCGAATCCAAAGACGAGGGTTACGATGAGGAGTGTGTATTTGAGCCGGGTGGAGAATATGCCTTTATACCAGAGGATGGCCCCGATGATCGTGAAGATCAGGCCATATGCAATACCCACGAACTGTATCCCCGAAGGTCCTGCGGGCATCTGAACGTCACCTTTTAAAGATGCCAGCAATGATGTTAATATGTTTACCCCACGACCTCCCCTTACTCCGCATCGATGGAATCGGATGCACCCTCGAGCGATCGCTCGAAATCAATCAGAGGAACACTCTTTTTCATGCGGATTCGACGTTTTTCTCTCTCAGCTCCCACCGCGACCCTGTCGCAGGTCTCATTTGCCATTATCCTCCCGCAGAGGCCCTGTCAGACACCTGAAGGAATTCTCACCTGCCCACGGAGAGATGCACAGAATCATCCATGCGCATCGAGCACAATAACTAGTGTGACAGTACAGCGATGCTGGTTTTTGGTGATTATGCGTTATTCGATACCCTCTGGCCGACCAGGTCCATGGAGACCATATCTTCCCAAAGACCACGAGGCGTAACATGCCTGCGAGGCTCCGGTGCCCTGCAGAGCACGGCCTTCCTTCCCCCGATCGCGGGCGGAATACAGCTGTCAATCTATCCCGATGGCTCCCGATAACCAATCGCCTTTTTATTTATTCCCCTCCGGTTACTGAAAAATTAACAATATTTTATTCGGTGCACCGTTCCGCATACCGATACCCTGAACATTCGTCCGATGGATCAAACCCAGTACATAATGCGAAAGTAGTTATCAGATTTCGATCCACTCCTCTTTCAGGCGTTCAGGTCGCATGGCAGCCATAGAAGTGGACGCGCTGACGAAGCGGTTCGGTGCGCTCGTCGCGGTGAACGATGTCTCATTCGTCGTTCCGAAAGGCGAGGTATTCGGTTATCTCGGACCGAACGGCGCGGGAAAGACTACAACCATCCGAATTCTCACAGGTATCACTCCGCCACCCTCAGGTCATGCGAGCATCTTCGGTCACGATATCCAGCGGGAGAGACTGACGGCACGAGGAATGATCGGTATCGTCCCAGAGACCTCGAATGTCTACGATGATCTCTCTGCCTGGAAGAATCTGATGTTTTCTGCGGAACTCTATCATGTGAGCAAGGCAGAACGCGAATCCCGTGCCTCAGAGATTCTGAGAGCCTTCGATCTGTATGAACGAAGGGACGACCGGGTCCGTGGTTTCTCGAAGGGTATGAAACCCCGCCTCACCATTGCCAAGGGGCTCGTGCACAACCCTCCCCTCATCTTCCTCGATGAACCCACTTCAGGGCTCGATGTCCAGAGCAACATCATCATCAGAGAGGTGATTCGAGAACTGAACAGGCAGGGTGTGACCGTATTTCTCACCACGCACAACATCGAGGAGGCGAATCAGATGTGCGATCGTGTGGCAATTATCAACCGAGGTGTTATCGCCGCCATCGATTCGCCTGAAAGGTTGAAGCGGACGATTCAAAGTGTCCAGGCAGTTGAAATTTCGGTGGATGGTAGACCCGAAATATTAGAGGCGCTTTCGCAGATACCCGAGGTGAACAAAATCAAAAGAGGGGGGAGGGGATGCGTCTTTACACCGAGAATCCCGGTATGGTAATCGAGGCGGCGATCATGCGTATGAAGGATATGGGAGTCCGGCCGGTCAGTGTGAACACGCTCGGTCCGAGCCTCGAGGAGGTTTTCATTCGACTGACCGGTCTTGAGAGAGATGCAGACGGGGAGAGGGTGTGAGGGCATATGCCGTACACATACAGGGATCTGATCAACGATCTGAAAGGGGCGTGGGCAATCGCACGCAAAGACTTTGCCATATATTACCTGAAACCGAACATCTACATGTCCGGCGTGCTTTTTCCTCTCTTCTTGCTTCTTGCATTCGCAATCGGTAGGAACGCCCCGGTTGTCACATTGATACCCGGCCTGATCGCAGTCACATCCCTGTTCTCCGCCTCCACCATCGAGCCGGTCTCAATACCGATAGAGCGAAGGACAAAGACCTTCGATCGCCTCATCTCTGCACCGATCTCGATATCCGCACTCGTCCTTGGAGAGAGCATAGGCGGCTTTCTCTTCAGCTACAGCATCTGTCTGCTGATGCTCGCTGCTGGCATAATTCTCAATCGACTGGATATAATATCGGTCCCTGTTCTGACTTTCGGCATCGGCATCTCCTGCTTTACATTTACAAATATGGGGACCGTCTTTGCCGCCTACCCCACGGAGAACGTGGGGGAGGTGATGCCCCTTCAAAATCTGGTCCGTCTTCCACTGCTCTTTATCAGCGGGGTATTCATCCCCTGGAAGCGATGCCAGCGTGTGGGAGGGCAATTTCAGCCTTCTCTCCACTCACGTATGCCTGCGATCTGATCAGGTACGGCTTCGAGCACGTGACATATTATGGACTGGTCATCGATGTCCTGGTGCTGATTCTGTTCACCACCGTATTCCAGGCCGTCGGCTATCTGCTGTATAAACGTCTGAACGAATGACGAAGAACACGAAAATCCACCTCGATTTTCATATATAATCCAGTTCACTTCTGTGATCGATCCCTTTTCACCGATTTCATCATCCGAATCGCGGGCATCTACTTTATCCGATTTGAGCCTGCCCGATCCTTCCGCTCCTTTCTATCCTCCTCTTCATCCGTTCCCATGTCGCCGTGATCAGGAAGCTCTCCTCCATGTAATCGACCATCCGCGTGAATTTTTTCATGGGGAACGCGAAGGTGAGGGTATTCAGGGGGACGCATGGGCGTGCGGAGGGGTCGAACATACCCAGCACGGCCCTTGGATACTCCTTACGCTGCTCGAGCAGCGGGTAATGGATGATCGAGCTGCACCCCGAACCGAAGGGTGCGATCACCCCGCCGTTTGGATCGCTCTGATCGAAGTTCGCCAGCGTGAACAGGCCCGAGATCACCTCGGGCCCTGCGAAAAATACGACCACCTCGGGATCTTCTCCTTCCGTAACGAAATCCCACCGCTTGAATATGTAGCACCTCCCCTCTGCATGAAGGTGCTCTGCACTTCTGTCCATCTCGTCCACGATCTCGGGCGACCGCTTGTAGCGCTCCCCTTCGACCTCCCCCGGTTTTCCGCAGGACAGAAAGTACCTGAATTCCGGCCTCCTCTCCCGGGTGTATCCCATGTAATACTTTGCACCAGAGCAGCTGATCGAGTCCCCGTCGAAGGCGAGCGACTTACCCCTCCTGACGCGGGCAAGATCGCAGACGATGCACCTCCAGTCCTTTGGAGGCATAACTCTCTCCAACGTACTGTCATTCGTACCACGATAGAAAATAATCGGGAGTTCAGCAGAAGGGAAGAATTTTTCCCAATCCCGTTGAAATCTTTCGCGGAATTCCATATTCATGATAAAGCGGTACTTTTCCCATCAGATAAAAGGAGCTATTCTTCAGAGTTATTCCCTTTGTATCTGCCTGCTATGGCTTTTTTTGAAGGATGGGAAGTTCTGATCCGTCGATTGTCATTCGATCGGGCGCTCCGGTATGAAGGGACCGGCCATCATGAGCAGAATTATTTCGTGAAGAGAACAGAGAGTAGGAATGGTGACAACATGGCAGGAGAAGTAGAGCTCAGGCTGGTCAGGATAGAGAAACCCGAGGACGTGAACTTCATCCTGGGGCAGTCGCACTTCATCAAAACCGTGGAGGACCTTTACGAGGCAATCGCAGGCATTTCCCCGAACGCCAGATTCGGGATCGCGTTCTGCGAATCATCCGGCGATCGACTGGTGCGGGTGGATGGGAACGACAACGAGATGAAGGAACTGGCAAAGGGAAACGCGCTCGCGATCGGCGCCGGACACTCCTTCATCGTCTTCATGCGCAACTGTTACCCGATCAGCGTACTGAACGCGATAAAGAACGTGCAGGAGATCTGCAGCATCTACTGTGCCACCGCAAATCCCGCAGAGGTGGTGATTGCCGAATCGGGGCAGGGGAGGGGAATTCTAGGTGTGATCGACGGGGAGACGCCGAGAGGGGTGGAGGGCAGCGAGGATACGAGAAAGAGGATCGAGCTCCTTCGCAGGTTTGGATACAAGCGGGGATGAATGCGTTAAAACACGTTTTTCTCCGAGGAGGCGGGTATTCTGAAGACACGCTTCCGCAGAGATACCGTCCGATACCCTGCTTCGTCTCAACATGAAAGCGATCGTATCTTTTTTCCACTCGTCGAACGATCACTTCCGATTGCTCTCATCAGGGCATGATCCTCCTCCTTTCGACTCGTGGTTCTTCTTGTTATGGACGCATTCGATGAGCCCTGCCGCGATGATACCTGCCGGTAGAGCGAAGAGACTTATCCCGCTCAATGCCACGATCGCCCCCACCAGCTTGCCACCGGGTGAGATGGGATAGATATCCCCATAGCCGACAGTCGAAAGGGTCACCACTCCCCACCACATGGCATCGAAGACACTGCCGAATTTTTCCGGTTGAACAGGATTTTCGAAGTAATACATCACCGTCGATGAGATGGCGAGGATCATGAATATGATGATCGCGGAGATGATCAGTTCCTCCTTTCTCGTCCGCAGAACATAGCTGAAAGACCTCCAGGCCTGTGAAAATCTCCCCATCTTCAGAACGGTAAATACTCTGGTCAGACGGAAGAAGCGCAACACGCGAAGATCGAAGGGCAGGAGGATGGGCAGGAAGAACGGCAGAATGGTCATGAGATCGAAGATGGCGAGCGGGGTAAGGATATAGCGTATTCTCCCTGTGACCGGCGCATGATACAGAGGGTTGAGTGAACAGACCCAGAGCCGGAGGAGATATTCGATGGTGAAGATACCGACTGAAATAACGGTGAATGGATGGAGAATAAATTCGTAATTGGCATAAAAACCATGGACGGTCTCGAGGAAGGCCACCAGCACGTTCAAGCTGATGAGGACGAAGAGAGATCCGACCACGATTTTCCTCCCGATACTCCTGTTCGCAGGCTCTTCCAGCAGATGATAGGCCCGTTGCTTGAAACTCCCGGTCACTCCCATCCTGTATCGTATCTATGCGGAGGGGATACATTAACTGCGCTGATGCCCTGATGAGACTTCGGGAACAGGAGGAGATCTGGTTTGTTCGGATCGTCAGAGTGATATGCATCGCTACCTCCCTTGCCTGGCAGACTCTTCATACCGGGGCGCCCGATCTCGATTATTCATGAGGGCGTCCATCGCTGCATGATATGATCCCCCGTTTTTTATTCATCGCCAGATCGCCTTGTCGATTCCCGGCATCGTACGAAGAGACCCCCTGATTTCAGGATTCTCTGAATGAGATATTATTATAAGATACAGGTGACTGATGAACTCGTATATGCGGCGATCTTATCTTTTAACGGTGATCCTACTCGTAGTGGCATCGCTTCTCTGCAGCGGTTGCGTCGAGGAAAGTCCGTCCAGTGGTCAGGTATCGACATCCGGAGGTCTGGTGCTGTCACCCTATACCGACAGTTCCGGACTCTTTTCCCTTCAGAAACCTTAATCCTGGACGGTGTATACCAGGGATGCAATTGTGGTGCAGGATCCGGCGGACAGAGGCGTAACGAATGTGCGTATCCAGCCCCTCTTCCTGAGTGGCATCTACCGCCACATCACGGCCGAGGAGATCGCGAATTATCTGCTCGGTCAGGCCGTTGCGTATTACAGGGATTTCGATCTCGTGAGTGCACGCGAGACCACTGACGGCTCGATGATCGAGATCGTGGCGTCCTTCAGCGAGGGGGATGTGAAGAAGAAGGGGGTATATACGGTATTCGTCCGTTCACCCTACGCATTGCTGACGAGCTACGAAACGTCAGCTGACAGGTTCTCGCAGCGTGAAGATCTCCTCCGGGCGATTGTCTCGAGTTTTACCCCCATGACACCTGCCGATATGACTTCCGGCACCACTGCATCTGGTAGAAGTACTCTGGGCCCACTGAGAGACACCGTGCAGGCAGGCAAGGTGCATATCCGCATCCCGAGCAGCTGGAGTGTTCAGGTGTTCCCTGGCTGCACCGGACTCATCGCATCAGAGGCGGACAATACCCGCGGGGTAATCTTCCTCCACGCCATACACTCGGATCTCCAGACCGGTCTGCCACCGGGTGTCACTCCAGAGCTTTATCTGACCACCTACCTACCCAGGGACTTCACGACGGTCACGTACATGCAGTTTCTGCACTACGAGAATGTAGATGTGAGTTTCCTTTCAGGCGGGGATCCCAGCGCAGTAAAAGCGATGCGATGCTCGTTCGAGAACCAGGGAATCCCCTCCATCGGTTCATTCACCATCGGCACCAGGTAGATAGGGGGGTACTACACGACGGTGGACTATCTCTGGGGGATCTATTCGAAAGCCGATCAAATCGAGGCCGATGCCCCCGTTCTAATGGAGATCTTCTACTCCGTCGATTACTCGGAGGCAACGTTGCAACAGTGCCGTGCAGTGCTCTCCGCCTCGTGGGGCGGAAGTACGCGTGGCGGAGGGTCGACCGCCGACGAGATCAGGGAGCAGCGCCTTAACGACTGGTATGCGAAACAGGAGAGGGAGGACATCTTCATGGAAAAGTTCAGTGACTATGTACTGAACCGTGACAGGGTGTTCAACCCGGAAACCAATGAAGTCTATCACGTAGATCAGAACTTTTACCAGTACTACAACACCCATCGCGAGGAGTTCAAACAGCAGAACCTGGTTCCGCTGACAGAGGAGCAGTTCAGAACCCATGTCCCACTCGATGGAGCACTGCATATTCAGCCTAACTGGTCGCCGATCGTTTGCATTCGCTGTACCACCTTTTTTTTAATTTTTATCCTGGATCAAGAGATCAAGGGGCGATTTCGAACGAATGATCAGTCTCAGATGGCAGAGTGATTCGATCCAACTGTTGTCGGGGGAGTATCATCATTAGACGCAGATAATCCGCTCATTCTGTGAGAGTGCCCCGGTACAAGCACAATAGGTGAATATCACCAGAATAATTCCCGGAAGAAGAGGTAATTGTTCAATCGTGCAATGAAAATCCCATGAATATTGCTTATTGGCTATTCATGGATACCTTTCATGCGTCGATATCATCGATATTCAAGATGGATCTGATGAGATAATTGCGACAGGGACACCGATTTCGCATATGTACCGTGCCGAGGCTTCATTTGGCCACTGGTAAATCCTGCAACCTTCGCAAGGGTTAAGATCACCCGGATACGAGGCCTTTAATGAAAGCTCGTGCATCCTGCAGATCCTTTTCATCGGGATGCCCCCTGTTGGCGAACGTAAATCCTAGAAGACCGCTCTGTCCCTGACACTGAAATTCGCCAACGATCTGGCACCCTTTCGCTTTCAGCTGCTCCCGAAGCAGCCGGTGGTACTCTTCCTTCGGCTTTCCTGAAGTGGAGAAGATGAATGCCTTCTTCTTCATCGAATCTATCTTTTCGACGAGGGTGAAGAGGGATCTGTGAGGCCTGCCCGCATATATACCGGATCCGAAACCGATCAGATCGTAAGCAGACAGATCATCGATCCGGGCGTCCTCCACTTTTACCATTGTCGCTCCCACCGCTTCCGCCATCGCCTTTGCGACTTTCTCGGTGTTCATACGGTGATACGACTTATAGATGATGGCAGTTTTCATTTACATCGAATTCAGTTGGGCGAACAGGTTCTTAATAGTCCCTGCGAAGATGAGGAGGCAGGGTTCGATGCAAACCGATGAGCGGCAGATCTTCGAAGCAGTGCATCCCTGATCGATCTTTCCAGCGAATCTCGGATCAGAAACTAATTGAAAAAAGGGAGTGGTACAACAGATCGACCGTATCGATCTGGCTGCATCGTCAGGTCGACAACCCGATTGCATATGGAGATGCGATAAAAATGGGGATACTGCATAAAATTCAACGCTGGATCAGGGATCCCCGGAGGTCCCCCAGGAGAAGACCGGTTAATCAACGATCAACTTTACCAATTCAAACCACGCAGATCGTCACGAGTGACTTCTCCAGGAAACGCGAGGAAGAACCTGCTGCGACGCCTTCTAACGAGAGGGACGATATCGCCCTTCGGATGAGAGAGATGGTCAGCCGGAGCACCGAATTGCGGGATGCAAAAAGATCTCACAGTCTTCAGAATCAGGATATTTACAGGGAGCGTGTCGCCGCCCGTCTGGCGGGGGTTCGAAGGAGAGATCGTCTCTCGAATTCCCGAAATCAGTAACATGCGACACACCTCACAACGACATTTTATCCCTTTCGCCCATCGGAGGAGTGTAATTCTCATTTAAATACGTGCCGCTATGTCCAAAGAATTATTCGAAAAACTATCCTGAATGCATTCCGGGAGTAATGATAATTATCTCCACGCTATTCATCTATGCATATGGAACCTCCACATAATCCAATCTGTCAAAGTTGCGGTATACCCCTTCGAAGGGACGAGGACTTCGGGACGGAACTGGATGGCAGTAAAAGTAAAGAATATTGCTTTCACTGTTTCCAGATGGGTAACGGATCGCGGTAAGCTTCGTCCAGCATATCCCCTATGATGAGACCAAAGTGGCGGAGAGGAAAAATTTAGATCTTACTGCCCTTAATGTCTCCAGAGATCTGGGGGGAGTATTCATCACCAATGATACGGTAAATGTTTCCTTTATGGAGTGAAGTGGCCATCAGTGCCTCCTGAAGCAGCGCGAGAACAGCGAAACAGCGCATGAAGAAATGAAGATAATGTTGATTGGTATCCAACAATCGATGAGAACTAATCAACAGATGTATAATTCATCTGGATTTCTTATGTCATGCCGAAAGAATATTACCGTGTAGAGAATCGTCATCTCTGCGATGTCCTCGATCGCCAAACTCCTGCCTCTCCGGCACAGGAAAAGAGTGGAATAGGATCTTTGACTGCCTCTCCACCTTCTTATCCCCACCTGGTTGAATACCTCCTCTATTCTGTCTTTCATTTCCTGCTCCGTGATCTCGCCCTCCTTTGCCTCGGGAGCCGCAGGAGGATCTGCATACTGAGGTTCAGGAGCTACGATAGCCACCTTCTTCGGTTTGATGTAGAGTGCTTCGCATTCGGGAGCTCGGGCGGAGGATCCGCCTTCAGCAGCTCGGGAGGGGGTGCACACTTCGGATCCTTCGGGGATCGGATCTATAGGAGTTTAACAGTATTATCAGGAGCTTCTGAGGCTGCAGGAGGAGGGAGAACGCAATTTTCTGTCTCGGTGCTCTCTTCACCCTCTTCTCCTCTTTCTCCGTTGTCTCTCTCTTCAACTTCTCCCGTTCGGCCAGGTCCTGAGCTCTTCATTTTGATCCGGATACAGAGAGCGATCATATGAGCGGTGCAACTTTTAGCAATAAAATACAAATCTATGTTTATATTCTTGCTAACCTCGAATAAAACAAAAATATTTATTAAGTAAAGGTGATTACTCAGTATAAGCCACGCGACTATATCCAACTAATACTTGGACGA
>JARYLJ010000001.1 GCA_029907705.1 Methanomicrobiales archaeon | reverse complement strand
TCACTGTAGGATACGGGGGATTTTATTTTACATCACTTCGTGTACGCTACCAATTTTGGCCACATCAATGGAATCAGGTGAGGTTTTTAGATACATGGTATTCGTTAACATTATTGTATCGAATCCCCTGGATACCGGAATGCAGGTCTTTTGCAGAATAATGACGAAGAAACATATGAGATCTGACATGTCATGATTGACAATCTGAGATGAACGTCTGTTCGTATTTCTCTTTTACCAGTTGAATCGGATGATTTTCACAGGCAGTGAAATTCCATTTTATAATCGAACATTCGGATCTTGGGGCATCATGCATTCACGCATCTGTAAGGCACGGATGAACGCTGCGCCACACTGATGAACGTTGCCTGCCCCCTCTCCTGAAAGGTCGCGTTCATGGAAATTCAATAGTATACACATATCGGATGCAGTTCATCCACAACCCTGGTCGCGATCCTGAAAAATTATTTCGTCAGGGATGGAAACCAATATATTCGGAGGGTCTTCTGTGAAATCACCGGGTGCGATCATACGTTATTTCCGGATGAGTTTGAAAGGCTGCAAAGAGCTGAACTGGGATATGCCAGCGGGGGAGGGGGTAAAGAAACTTGTGGTCACCGATGTGGAGGAGGTAAAGGGCCGGCTCATCGAGATTCACCGAGAGTATATGAAGTTACAGATGAGGATGAACCGCATTCGGATGCACCGGGACCGGTGAATCTGTTTATTTGCAAATAATTATGGGAATGATCAGATGGTTAAAAATGAACAAATCGTCTGAATCGATCCCGTGTCCCCTCCATGCATTATTCTGACGGTATCGGATTGTTTGCATCGAAAGATTGAACGAATCGGCGGCAGAACTGAACCTCATGGAATATGTGAGATTTACCCTGAAGGCCCATGTGCCGAGGGATCTCTGGGAGTCATTCGATGTGGATTGCAGGAACAGAGGGGAGACTGCAGCCCGTGCGCTCATGCAGGATCTCTGGGAGGCGCTGGACGGTGCGGCGGAGAGTGTGAACCTGGGCTCTCTCGCCGAGTGTATCTGGCTGGAGTCCCTGATCGAGGAATCGGCAGATGAGACAGGGAGTTACGAGAGGTTCTGGGAGACCGATACGAGGAAAGACTGAGATGGGATAGAAGGGCATGTTGATATGATGAATGACAGAAAGACGGAGATCGCCACATTCGGCGCCGGCTGCTTCTGGGGTGTGGAGGCCGCCTTCAGGAGGGTGAAAGGAGTCATCTCCACCTCGGTTGGATTCATGGGCGGAAGGAAGAAGAATCCCACATACATGGATGTCTGCACCGGAAGGACTGGTCACGCGGAGGTCGTTCGTGTGGAATTCGATCCCGATATCGTTAGATACGAGGAGCTGCTATCCATCTTCTGGGAGATTCACGATCCCACGCAACTGAACCGTCAGGGACCTGACATCGGCACGCAGTATCGTTCGGTGATCTTCTTCCACACGCCTGGACAGGAGGCAGCCGCCAGGGCGTCAAAGGATCGCCTGGAGCGATCTGGCAGGTACGGCCGTCCGGTTGTGACGGAGATACAGGCCGCCTCGGAATTTTTCAGGGCAGAGGAGTACCATCAGCAGTTCTACGAAAAGTGCGGAAAGAGCCAGTGCGTGATCAGATATCTGGACGAATGAACGGGTTCAGAAGAGGACAATTGTCTGCTCCAGCGACAGGATCCTCCTCAATTCATGTATTGGCGCTTTCGGACTCGTCTCGTTTTTATCCACGGGTTTATAGTATGGATCTTCATCGCCTATCCCTGCTTCCAGCACCCCCTCTGCAGAGAACCAGCCGTTCGCTTCGGGCGGAAGACTGACGAGAATCCGGTCCCTGTAGGCATTATTCCCCTGCTCGATGACGCGCCAGCGGTTGGTTCCCTCGACGATCGCATCGATGGTGATGCATGCATCAGACGTCCCTCTCCCCACATAGACAGGGGTGGTATACTGGTAACATGTGTGCGGGAAGGGTGGACCGTCATCCGATGGGCATTCGATCACATGTGACCGATTGCGCGGTTTGAATACGTAACTGTTCTTTTCCGGATCCTCCGAATCGAGGGCATGGCCAAGTATATCCACCGATTCGAGTGTGCAGGTATACTCCTCTCCATAACGCGAAGTCGTGGTGATATCCGCCACTTCTCCGATGATCAACCTCAGGAAGACCGCATCTCTGTCGCTGAACAGGTCCATCCCCGAGAAGCAGTCTGATCCCTTGAGGGATCCTGCTCCTTTGACCTCGATGGAAGGAAGTGTGACATTCCCGTTCAATGGGAGAGGTAGAAAAAATGTCTTATTCACGAGTGGCTTGTCGCTGGTAATCACGAGCCGAAAGTGGAGCACGGTCTCACGCGACTCCTGGTATGTCTTCTCCTCACACCAGCCGATAAAGAGCGGGCCTGCGGTCAATAGAGAAAAGCCGATCAGGGTCACAAGGAGGATCCTCAGTATGCGCTCCATCAGCTCTCTTCCCACTGATGATACTGTATACCGTATATTTGGGGATTGCCCCATAAAACGCTGCCATTTGTCCCTCTCCGTACCGGCAGTTTACTATCAACGCCTCCCAGGAGACTTCCTGATTACAGCATATATCCTCCGTGCATCGGTGCCGGTGGGATGACAGCATACGGGGCGTTCTGAGGGCCCGCAATGCCCTCCAGAATATCGCCGCAAAGACCTCCCTGAAGAGCTGAAGGAGCACGATCGCGCAAGAACTGCGCTGAGGAAAGAGCGATGGACGCCCGCTGTGTATTATTAAAGCAACATCTCCATTAACGCTGGATTACTGAGTGGGCGGAAATTTAATATTTTCCAGTCTGTTCATCTCGTTTATCCAGCCCCGTTGCACGCCGGAGGATCGAGCGTCCTCTTCGTTCCGGGTGGAGCATGGATCTCATTCTGGAAAAAAAACCTCTCTCCCGGAAGATATTGTCCATAGATACAGACTGTAACGTTCTCGATCCATATCTCGCTGAATATCACCTGCGGATCGTGCGTCAATCATCGGTGCGATATGCAAGGCATTCAGCGCAATGAAACGCGGATGCATTCGAGGATATGCATTCTCGAGGACACGCATCACGAGAGTTCCCCGCCCATCCCTTCTTTTAGGAGATTCGTCCTGGCGCTCTGTGCAGTTCAAATGACCGGGGTATTTACTTGATTGGACCTCCCGCGCCTTCGAGTTCTTCCAGTGTCCTCCGCAGACAAGCACAAACTGATCTTCTGAATTCGTCCCGTCCGATGGCGAATGCCCTGTGCCCCTCCAGCCGCATCAGCCGGTCCGCCTGCGCGATGAGAATATCCAGCGCACTCGCGGCAAAGACAATCGTCGTTCTTCCGAGGAACCCCCTGTTATTTGCGAGCAGGGTGGAGAGCGGTGTCACATCCTCCGCATGTGTGCAGCTGGGGACCAGCAGATTCGCCGCCGCCCGATCTTCGTCGATCAGAATCACAGGGACCTGCCGCCGGAGCGCGTCCTGCAGCTGGGCGGCCATGCAGAGGGAGGCACTCCCCCTCCCCCTTACCCCAACGGGTGTGCCTTCGAGACCGGGTGGCAGGGATCTGAAGAAGAGGCTGACATCCGAGCCTCGCAGTTCCATGGATGATGCCTCGGCGAGGAAGCTTCCCCTGACGGTCACGATGCGCTCTCTGCCATCCCCCGGTGCATGGTCATCCTCTCCCGCGATGATGGCCTGCAGCAGCGTGCTCTTCCCTTCGGCGTTCGAACCGATGATGCCGAAGACCTCTCCTGCCCTGATACCGAGACCGCTGATCGTCATGTTGCTTCCTTCGAGATAGACCTCGCAGGGGCCCAGTTCCTTCGGGCAGAGGAAGGGTACATGCACGCCTCCCTTCGGGCCCGCGATTTCATCGGTGCACCTGTATCTGGTGCACTGCCTTGCCGGCATCGCGCCATCCCCGATGAAGGAGACGATCTTCATCTCCTTCAGTCGGGCTCTGAGCCTTTTCTGGTCAATCGAGGTCTTCCACCACTCCCGCAGCACCCGTTCGGGTGCACGCATCGCCTCTTCTCCCACTGCCGCGACGAGGCCTTCGAGTTCTTCTCTCACTCGCCCGACGTGCTTATTATCAGGAGAACCGGGCCAGGGAATCGCACCCCGCAGTGAGAAATGTACCCTCCCTTCGAGGAAGTAATTGTGGTTATCCGGGCGCCAGAGGCGTGTATCGCCCACACGTTCAGAGTGGAGGAGGGTGCATGGTTCTATAAAATCACAGTATCTTTCGGCGCCGAAGACATTCCGGCCGTATAGGGCCCCCAGATCTTTTCTGTCACAGGCCTGGGATTTGATATACGCTATCATGCCTCCAACTGCGCCGTCGGAGCCTTCGGGTGGGTAGCCAAACTCCGAAACGAGGTCCCTATGTACCACAATCGGGAATGCAAACTGCAAAGCTCTGCCATCGAAAGAAGGCACCGCGTATACGTTCACACCCTCGCGAAGGTGCAGGATGTCTGGGACTGCGGCAGACGATTTCAATTCAGGGAGCAATTTGAGGAGCGCTTCAGACCAGTGGCGGCAGTGCATTTCAAGATCTTTTCTCAGACAGTTACATGGTTATGCAGGATTTATGATTATTATTGGATATGATCCGGGGAGATGATCATGGGACGCTCATTATGGTCGTGCATGGACCGGAGGTCTTCGATAGCGGCGAGGTCGCATGGCTGATGGATCTGATCCGGCCCGATCGCACTCTCGTCGCCGGAGTGATGGCTAGGACGGCGGCAGAGGAATCCGGACTCCCTGTCGAATGCACAGACAAACCTCCGAGCATACTCATCCGATTCATTTCCGAAAGGGTTTTTCTCGTGAACAGAGGAAAGACTCCGAAGTCGGGGTCGATATTCGGGGAGATCGTGGCCGGGCGCTTGTTGCCCGACAAGGGGCTTGTGCATCTGGAATGCTCTTCCCGCAAAGTTTTCCTCTGGAACAATGGTGACGAGGATCTGGCTGCGATGCTCGCGAAATGGACCGGGTTCGATCTGGAGAGGCGATGCGCCCTGCCCCCTTCCATGGGGAAGAGGCGTGAAATAAGGGGTTGTCTTCCGGGTGAAGCGGTCTGCGTGAATGGTATTGTGATCGGTTATGCGGAGGGGCCCACTGTGGTGCTCGAGGAGGATGAGGGGGAGATCAGGGCGGTATCAGGTATAAGGATCAAATCTCACGGCCTGGAGAAACTGATGCGGAAGGGAGGGGTCGATCTCGCTCGGGCCTGGTGCAAGAGCGGTTTGGTGAGGAACGCGCCTCCCTGCTGCAGTGAAAGAAGGAGGGAGCATGGAAGGGTGGCAGTCGTCGATCACTGCGGACACGGGATATACGACCTGATATCGGGCGATTCCATCTGCGGAGTCCTCTCCATCGGGGACGATACGACCGCAGTCTGCGGACATATATGCTGTCATCTGGGTATACCCGTACTCGGGATCGTGGACGGGGATGCCGATGGACTTGTGAAGGGTATATATCCACCGGGTTCGACGGTATTCCAGGTCGAGGAGGGGCGGGATGATGAAGTGGGAAGGATGGCAGCACTGATGCTCCCGGATGGCGAGGTATCATGGAAAGACTGGAGCGAATCGGTGCTGAATCGTCTCGCCTCGAAGGGTAGGGTTGTGTATCAGGCTCCTGACATCGACAGGGATTCATCCTCGGATAGTTAGCGGAGGTTTGTGATACATGCAGGGCATTTTGCCAGCCCTTGCGGCCAGGATCGAGGAACCGGAGGCATGGCGAAGCCATCAGCCTCTTTGCAGCCCATCTGCGATGCCCAGCCTCTGAAGAATCACCTGTGACAGTACCGCGAGAGAACTGGTAAACATAAATAGGCAAGCATTCGCACATCGGACAGGACGAGTGAATGAAGCCATCTTTCAATCGACTACGACTCTTATGCGCATTGTCATCCAGAGGGTGGAATGCAAAAAAAATGCTCGATGATGATTATTCTGATATTTTCTTTTAGAAATATATTCAACTTTATAATAATTAATTTTAATGCTGTCTTTAAAAAGAAAATATTTATATATAATATATGCATAATAATTCCATAGACATGGACATTCGTCATCATGCGGGCCCCTGTGCATACTCGCTCGTGGCTACTGCCGGTGCCGCTCAAAACGGAAATGGTATCCCTGTGCTCACGATTCAGGATTATTTCATCATCTTCCTGATTGCGATCGTCTACCTGATGGTCTTCATGGCGGTGGCAGAACGCATCCTTCGTTATCAGTCGGCACCGAGCGTCAAGAAGAGGAATCTCGCGATCTATGCGATCGGCAACATCATCGGTTTCATGTTCATCGCTGCCGGGAATCTCCTGATCATCTCATCAGTCATGATCGTGATTGCATTCGCGATGCAGGTCGAGATGCTCGCATGGGTGGTTGAGGTATTTGCGATGCATCTCATCTCGCCTGTCGTAGAAATCGCATTGATCAGCGGAGGGGGGCTCGTATTCTATCTGGTGGGCATTTATATTGTCATCCACATGCAGGGAAATCCCTTTATAGACCGGCGGGGTACACCGACGAGGGCAATGAACTCATCAAAATATTCGATCGACCAGATGGACGAGGAGCCCCTGAACCCGACCATCACATTCAGGGTACTCGATAAGGATACAGATGAACCGGCGGTGGACGCGAAGGTGATTCTAAAGCAGATGAATGGCACTCGATTTTACGAAAAATATACTGATTTCAATGGGGAGGTCACATTCCAGAAGATCGACGGTTATGGTTCAGAGTATTATGCATATGTGGAAGGGGATGAGAGGAGGGAGAGATACCGTGTGATCAGGCGGACGGTCTCTGCTGAAATCTGAGTGATATCGTCTCGAGCGAATCCGCATCCTCCACCCCCTTGTCCGCTCGCAGCCTGATGAACCGGGGGAACCGGAGCGCATATCCACTCTCGTAATTCGGACTCTTCTGTATCTCGGAATAACCGACCTCGAAGACCACCTCCGGTTTGAACGCGACTTCCTTCCCCGCTTCGGAGACGACGAGATCCTTGAAGAGCGCATACAGGTCAGCCAGATCCTCGTCCGATATGCCTGTGGCGACCTTTCCCACAGGCAGCAGCTTCCCTTCGGACCTGCAGGCGAGGAGGAAGGAACCGAAGAGGTGGGCTCTCCGTCCCTCCCCCCATTCGGCCCCGATCACGACGAGATCGAGGGTATCCACCTCCGGTTTTATCTTCACCCACCGTTTTCCCCGCACCCCGGGCATGTATGTGGACTCGAGGTCCTTCAGCATGATCCCCTCGTGGCCCGCGTCGAGCGCACGGTGGTAGAACTCCTCGAGCTCTTCGGGATCAGAGCTCTGGAGCTGAGGTGCAACATACGCGGGTATGGCTTGCTCCAGCCTCCTCCTCCTCTCGCTGAAGGGCAGATCGATCAGTGTCTCCCCTTCCAGAAAAAGAATATCAAAGACGTAGGGGACGAGTTCGATCTCCTCCACATAGGAGCTCACCTCGTGTTTGCGCCTGAATCTCTGGAGCACGAACTGGAATGGCCTTGGCCTTCCCTCCCTGACTGCGATCACCTCCCCATCGAGGATCAGATCGGTGGTGGTTGCGGCGGCAAGGCGCTTCACCACATCAGGCAATGCCTTCGTCACGTCCTCGAGCCTGCGCGAATAGATGCGGAACTCCTTCCCGCTTCTGTGGAACTGGAACCGGGAGCCGTCGTATTTGTACTCCGCCGCGACGACACCATGCTCTTTCACCATCTCCTGGATCGTCCCCTGCTGCGCGAGCATCATCTTCACGGGCCTGAAGAGTTCGATCTGTACCTTTGATAGCGCAGAAGCGCCCATCCGCGCGAGCACCGCCACCTGGCCCAGGTCGTTCCTCGCCTGGTATGCATGCTCCACCTGCTCGGACGGGACGCCGAAGGCCTTCGCGATCGCACCCCTCATGTTCCCCTCGCCGATCCCGATGCGGAGTTCACCGAGCAGCAGCCGCGCCAGATAACGGGCTTCAATAGGTCTGGAATTGCCAAAAAGCCTTCTGATGGCGAGGAGCTTGCTCCGCTGCGATCCCTTGCCCTCGCTCCTCGCAATCCGCTCGAACTCGCGGTATATCTCGAAAACCTCCAGCTCCTGGACGAAGAAGGAGGTCTGCTCCTTGTTCGCTATCAGATGCTCCACTGCCCTGCCAGCATCTCCTCTCCTGTTTATCTCCTCGATGACCCGCTCCTTCGTATCGCCTGTCACATATGCGACCGCCTCGTAGAGGAGATTGGGCCCGATGCCCAGTTTCAGGGGGCTCCAGTCAGGGAACACCCTGCCCATGAGGAAATTGACCACCACAGGCAGCTCCTCCTCTGAGAATTTCGGGAGCGCCTCGCTCACGACTGTGATCATCTCCAGTCTGCCCGATAACGCCTCCAGCCTTTCGCACAGCTCCGCGAACTCGATGAAACGCATATACCTCTTCTCTAAGGCTCACCTGTCCCTTTGGAGGATAAAAGTTTCGGAAAAGCGGTTATTGTGAAATAACTCTGAATTCTCGGGCGTCTATTCGCATTCCGCAGATATTCAGCTCCCTCTATTTGCAGCAATCCAATGAGGGAATGCCGAAATGGGAATCCGATGCAGGGCTCACATGGCCTGGACTCTTACGCGGGTGGTGTCCCGACAAGTCGGATCAATGCAAGGAGCGGCCCAGAACCTGTGTCTGGTCCGACGATTCAGGAGGATGGCCAGGGCGGCACGGATTCAGGCAGCCATGACGGGATGATGCACTCCTAAAAATATCCCGATCGAGCAGAGTTCATATTTCGGGGGCGTATGTTGCTGCCCGCCATCCAGCACTTCGGGGCGAACTGATGTCGTGATTAACGATCAGGTCAGTCGATTATTCATCGGGGACCAGGAGAGGTAATCAGCGGCAGTATATCGCATACCACAGTACACGGGGTGCAAGGTGCGGCGACAAAGGCGGAGCCCATGGAGCCAGTGCCATTTTCCGAAGATCCCCATCGGAGATGCGAGGCAGTCTCGCATATTCTATACAAGAGAACTGCCACCGTTCCTTTTCTGTGAAGTGGGCATTCCGGAGGGGATATTCTCCATCGATCGGCTCGGAAGAGAATAATGGATATCGCGTTGATTGAGTGGTTACCCCCCCTTCAAATCCTGACGAGAGGTCCGGCCTCGTGCTGCGATGCTGCTGAAAGCACCACGTCCTCTGCAAAGAAACCGAGGGCACCTCTAGCGCATGCGAGTGCCTTCGCCGGGTTATTGTTCACCTCCGAGAGGTGAGCGAGAATCACGTATGGCACATCTGATTTGAGCTCCCTGAGCACGCTGGCAGCTGCAAGATTCGAGAGGTGCCCCCTCTTCGATCGTATTCTCCGTTTCAGCATCTCTGGATAGGGGCCGGTGCGGAGCATCTCGGGGCAGTGGTTGCTCTCCAGCAGGATGGCATCGCACTTTTTAAGATCTTCGATAATCCGTGGGCTCACCACACCGCTATCGGTATAGCATCCGATCGAGGCGCCGTTCTCGGATACCCTGAAACCACAGGGCTCCCATGCATCGTGGGATGCGGCGAGAGGTTCGATCTCGAAACCCTCGATGCCGAATCCATCGCCCATGCGGATCGCCGTCAGGGCGCCATGTCTCTCAAGACGGGCATGGCAGCAGGCGAGCGTCCCCTCTGTCCCATAGACGGGCACGTTCAGCCTCCTCGCGATGGCAGGAAGGCCCCTGACGTGGTCCGTATGCTCATGTGTCAGGATGATCGCCCGTATCATCCCTGGATCCGCCTTGACCAGGGCCAGTCTCCGCATCGTCTCCGCGGCAGAGAAGCCAGCGTCGAGGAGTATCGCGGAATCTGAACCCTCGATGTAGGTGCAGTTCCCCCTGCTCCCGCTGCCAAGGACCGCGATGCGCATCGTTATCAGATCCGCCCTCCTGCTTTCAATGCTTTTCGGTTCCCGTTTTTTTGGCGGCATCTCCTGCGCCAGCGAATACACGCATGGAGGTTGCCTTCACCGAGGCCCAGACCTCGCTGCCCAGATCGAGCATCAGTTCGTCCATCGCCCTTCTCGTGAGCATGGCGACAATATCGAAACCGCAGTGGATCGTGATATATACAAAGGGTCCGAATGCGGAGATTCTGGTGACAGTGCCTCTGAATTTGTTCCTCGGGCTCGCGATGGGCTCCTCTCCCACCCCCACGCTCACACTCTCTGCCCGGAAACAGACAAAGACATCTCCGTCACATCTCCCTCCGGAGATCGCATAGATCTTCTGACCCTCCAGATCGAGGAGTGCCTCGCCTGCCTCCCACGAGAGACACCTTGCCCTCAGAATATTCTCGAAACCGACGAACTTCGCGACACGAAGGTCGGCAGGATGGTGGAGGATCTCCAGTGCCTCACTGATCTGGCTGAATCTCCCGTCCATCAGCACACCGATGCGATCTGCGATCCTCTCGCCTTCGTAGAGATCGTGGGTCGTGAACAGTATAGTCGTTCCACGATCGCGGGAGAGACGGACCATCGTGTCATTCACGATATTTGCAGATTCCGGGTCCAGAAACGTGGTCGGTTCGTCCAGAAAGAGGATCTCCGGTTCGATGACGAGCGCCCTCGCGAGGGCGAGGCGCTGCATCTCGCCCCCGGAGAGTTCCTTCGCACGCCGCCTCTCGAGTCCCGGGAGGCCGACCTCGCGGAGTGCCGACTTTACCCTTCCTCTAACCTCGTCCTCGCCCATTTTCCTGAATTTGAGTCCGCAGGCGACGTTATCGAATACGCTGGTGTCGAATATTACCGGCCTCTGGAAGAGCATCGACATACGGCGTCTGATCCGAAATCTCACCGATTCGGAGCCGGTCGCATCCTCTCCGAGGATCTGCAGAAGACCATAACTCGGGCGATCGAGGAGATCGAGTATACGAAGCAGTGTGGTCTTTCCGGCACCATTTGGTCCGACGATGCAGAAGATCTCCCCCCGCTCGATCGAGAGATCGACTCCGTCGAGAACCGTTCTTCCCCGGTACGTTTTGGAGATGCACGAGGCCCTGATCAATGGTGCCACCTCCCGAGAAGGGCGAGCGAGAGATTGACCCCGAGTGCGAGCAGCAGGAGTATGATCCCCAGTGCGATGGAGAGTGAGAAGTTGCCGATCGAGGTCTCGAGGGAGATAGCGGTCGTGAGGATCCTCGTCTGCCCTCTGATATTCCCGCCCACGATCATCGCGGCTCCGACTTCGGAGATTGCCCTGCCGAAACCGAGCAGGAGTGCCGAGCATATGGCAAATCTCGCCTCTCCAAGTATGGCGAGGATCGACTGGTACTCAGTCGCTCCCAGAGAAAGGAGAGTATCCCTCACCTCTCTCCCGATCCCTGATAGCGCCGCGATCGTCAGACCCGTGGTAATGGGAAGGATGAGCACGGTCTGGGCGATCACCATACCTGCGGGTGTGAAGAGCAGCCGGAGAAAGCCGAAAGGCCCGGCGTTCGAGAGCAGAAGGAAGATGAAGAGACCTGCAATGACAGTGGGCAACGAATAGAGGGTCTGGATCACCCCGATGACCGCACCTTTTCCGGGAAATTCTCTCAGGTAGAGCAATGAACCGAGGGGGATCGAGACGGCAGCCGATAAAACAGTGGCGATGAGGGAGATCACCAGGGAACGGACGGTGATCTCGAGCACCTCCGGATCGAGGGTGACGATCAGCCGGATCGCCTCGATGAACCCTTCGACGATCTCGTTCATCTTCAGTGCCCTATCCTCATGATCGCATGTCGTTAAATAGGTGATGAATCGAACCCATTCACTGAAATATGTTCATGGTCAGGGAATCAGGGAACAGGTACAGGAGAAGGGCTCCGATTCACAGATACCTTCTTCGAGTGGTGTAAAGAGCGGTGCACCGTATGCATCCCCTCCGAAAGAGGTGAGAATCTCTTTTCCCTCTTCCGAAAGAAGCCAGTTGACAAATTCCTTTGCGTCCTCGTCATTCGTACCCTGGTGCCTTCCCGGATTGATGACGATCGCGCTGTATCTGTTCAGAAGTTCCTCATCGCTGGCGATGACAGGAACAAGCCTGAGTTTGCTCCTGAATGCGAGATACGTTCCGGTATCCGCCAGGATATAGGCATCTTTCTCGTTCGCAACCTGCAGGCTCTCACCCATCCCCTTTCCCGTCTCTATATACCATCGCCCCGAACCCTGCACATCCGAGGTGTAATTGAAGCCTGCAGATCTCCAGATCCTGATCTCTGCATGGTGCGTACCCGAAAGATCCCCCCTCGAGACAAATCGCACATCCGGGTTTCCCGATCTCCCAAGCTGGTGCAATCTGGCGAATGCCCCGATCGCGGTGAGATTTTTTATATCTGCCGGATCTTCCGGCGGTCCCAGCAGGAGGAAGTAATTGTAGGCGAAGCAGCGGTGATAGAGGCCGTCCTCTGCTGACATGAAGGCCGTCTCCTCCGGCGGGGAATGGATCAGGAGGAGATCGACGTCCCCACGCCTCGCAAGTTCGATCGCCTTTCCCGAACCCTGCGAGGTGATGAGGAGATCCGTGCCTGTTTTCTCTTCGTATGCCCTCTCGATCTCCTCGAGCAGGCCCGTATCGTAGAGCGATGTCGTGGTCGCGATGCGCAATGCAGCCTTCTGCTGCACGCAACCAGAAACGAGCAGTGCAGTCACGAGGCAGGCGAGCAGAAGGAAGACGATCTTCGGTTTCATCATGCAATAATGGATATTGCAGGGGGATTTATTAATTATTTTATTTTTAATTAAGTTAATAAAATCAATTTAACTTATGCTGGAAACACATTCTGCAGGAGATTTCATCGAAACCTTAACGAATCCCCCTGTCGACATGTTCGCACTATGTTCGGTCCGCTGGAAGTGGAGTCATGGGTGGCAGGTAGGCGAAAAGGCCTGCAGGATGTCCGCGGGAGAGTGGAGGAGATCATCGCCGCCGTGAGGGGGAGGGGTGACAGCGCGCTCATCGAGTTCGCCCGCAAGTACGATGCATCGGGAATGCTCCCGCTCCGTGTGGAGGAGGATGAGTTCGAGGCCGCGTACGAGGAGGTGGAGCCCGAACTGGTGGAGGCACTCCTCGAGGCGGAGGCGAGGATCACGAGGTTCCACGAACTGCAGAGGCCCAGGGACCTCTGGATGCAGGAGCTGGAACCGGGCATCGTGCTGGGCGAGAAGGTGACCCCGCTCGATCGGATCGGCATATATGTGCCGGGAAGAAGGGCCGCATACCCCTCCAGTGTGCTGATGAGCGCCATCCCCGCGAAGGTGGCGGGCGTGCGGGAGATCTGCTGCTGCACCCCCCCGCCGATCCATCCCCTCACCCTCGTCGCGCTGGACGTGGTGGGCGTGAAGGAGGTCTACCGTGCCGGTGGTGCGCAGGCAGTCGCAGCGATGGCACTGGGGACGGCGAGCATCAGGAAGGTCCAGAAGATCGTCGGGCCCGGGAATGTCTACGTGACGATGGCGAAGATCCTTCTGCGGGAGGAGGCGGAGATCGACTTTCCCGCCGGGCCGAGCGAGATCGGGATCATCGCGGACGAGACAGCGAACCCACTCTTCATCGCGATGGACATACTCGCCCAGGCGGAGCACGACCCCGAAGCCGCATGCATACTGATCACCACGAGCGAGGTGCTCGCGCTCTCGGTGAAGAAGGATGTGGAGCGGTTGGTAGGGGGGATGGAGAGGGGGGAGATACTGCGGGAATCCCTGGAGAGATCGGGCTACCGTCTCGTCAGAGGTATGGACGAAGCGGTTCGTGAGATGGACCGGATCGCACCCGAGCACCTCTCCATACAGGTGAAGGATCCACTGCCGGTGCTTCAGAGAATAAGGCATGCAGGTGCGATATTTATAGGACCATATTCACCTGTCGCATGCGGGGATTACGCGTCGGGGACGAACCACGTCCTTCCCACCGCCGGTTATGCACAGGTCTATTCGGGCCTCGACGTGATGCACTTCTGCAAGCGCATCACGATTCAGCAGCTGACGCAGGAGGGCCTGGAGGGGATCGCGGGGGTGGTGGAATCACTCGCCGAAGCGGAGGGGCTGCAGGCGCATGCAGAATCGGTTCGCGTGAGGATCCGCTGAAGGAAAGGGGCTCTTCGTATTTTCATCGCCCCGGCACTCTGAACGACACGTTCGGTGGGCACCTCTCTCCACCTCTATCCCCCGAAAATTCCATGGTCCGTGCTAGGAAAAACCGCCTTCATACACTAATATATGACAGCGGCACTCTTCTGTGCGGCATCTCCTGGGCGTTCCCTCCATCGATCCAGACCTTCGGGAGCTCTTGCTCTGGTGAAGATCAGGATACTGCGACGGACTGAACCGTATCTGTATCTTACCAGCCACTCACTTTCCCCGAGTGCCTGAATGCCTCGATCAGCTTCGTGAGGGCAGGAAATATCATCGGGGCCGTCTGAATAGAAGATAGCGGTGCTCGATGAGCCGCAGCGGCGAGGATCAGGGCATGGAGGCAGGTGTGGAGAGAGAAGGAGCGAAAAGAGCGAAGGCGGAGCTGAAGATATCCGGGATGACCTGCGCCACCTGTGCGACCACAATAGAGGAGTCCCTCTCGGCGGTCCAGGGTGTGAGGGGAGCCACAGTGAACCTGGGAACAGAGACCGCACAGGTGGAGTTCGATCCCACCTGGGTGAAACTGGCTGAACTCGAAAAAGCAGTGAAGGAAGCGGGTTATGGGGTAATCGACCAGCGGCTGACCATAAAGGTCGGCGGGATGGTCTGCGCCACCTGTGTCGAGACGGTTGAAAAGGCGCTCCTCGGTGTGGAAGGGGTGGTGGAGGCGAAGGTGAACCTCGCCTCAGAGCGGGCATATGTCCTCTACAATCCGAAGCTCGCAGGTGTGGCAGAGATGAGGAGGGCGATCGAGGACGCAGGCTATCTGTTTCTCGGGATAGAGGGGGAGGAGTCGGATGCGGTGGAGCAGGAGGCGCGCGAGAGGGACCTTGTGGAGAAGAAGAGAAGGATCCTGGTCGGCTTCAGCGTCTCCGCCCTCCTGATGATCCTCATGTACCTGCCGTTACCGTTACCTGTTCCAATGCACTATCTGATGCTCGTCATCTCCGCACCGCCTTTCCTGAACGTGAGCCAACCCATCTTCCTCGCCGCCTTCCGGGCACTGAAGAACGGGGTGCTGAATATGGACGTGATGTACTCCATGGGTATCGGTGTTGCATACATCTCCAGCATCGCCGGTACCTTTCACTTCATTCTGACACACGAGTTCATGTTCTATGAAACGGCGTTGATGCTCGCCGCATTCCTCTCGCTCGGAAGATATCTCGAAGCGAGAGCGAAAGGGCGGACCTCCGATGCGATCAGAGCCCTGATGAGGCTCGCACCTGGTACCGCACATGTGGTCAGAGAGGACCATGAGCAGGAGGTGCCTGTGGAGGAACTGCAGGTGGGGGATCGTGTGATCGTGAAGCCCGGTGAGCGGATTCCGGTCGACGGAGTTGTCCTCGAAGGAGAGAGTCATGTGGACGAGTCCATGATCACAGGGGAATCGATGCCGGTGAGCAGGTCGAAGGCGGAGGGTGTGATCGGCGGTACATTGAACGGGAACGGAGTCCTCGTAATAGAGGCCTCCAGGGTGGGGAAGGACACGGTCCTCGCTCAGATCGTCAGGCTCGTGGAGGAGGCGCAGTCCTCGAGACCGCCCGTTCAGATGATCGCGGATGTGGTGGTGAGCTACTTCATTCCGGTGGTGATCGCGATCGCGATCCTCTCGTTTGCTCTCTGGTACTTCGTGCTGGGCGGCACTCTCCTCTTCGCCCTCACCACCCTCATCTCGGTGCTCGTCGTCGCCTGCCCCTGTGCCCTCGGCCTCGCCACGCCCACGGCCGTGACGGTCGGCCTCGGCAGGGGTGCGGAGCTGGGTATCCTCGTAAGGCGCGGGGAAGCACTGGAGGCGATGGAGAGACTCACGATGGTGGCGTTCGACAAGACGGGGACGCTGACGAAAGGCAGACCCGAGGTGACGGAGATCATCGCAAAAAAGACGAGCAGGGAGACGCTGCTTGCCATCGCCGCCGGTGTCGAGCGCAACTCCTCCCACCCGATCGCAGAGGCGGTTGCAGATAAGGCGCAGAAAGAAGGCCTGAAACCGCTTGAAAGCCAGGGATTCGAGTCGATCTCAGGAAAGGGGGTGGTGGCGAAGATACTGGGGGAGGAGGTGCTGATCGGTAACCGTCTCCTCCTCAGAGATCGGAATGTGCCATTCGGTGATGACATAGAGGGGGAGATGGCCGCCCTGGAGGAGCAGGGAAAGACGGTTATGATGATCGCGGTCGCCGGGGAGGTGGCCGGTCTCATCGCAGTCGCCGATACACCGAAGGAGACATCCCGCGAGGCGGTGGCCGCATTGAAGTCGATGAAGCTCCGTGTCGCGATGGTCACGGGTGACAATGACAGGACCGCGCGTGCGATAGCAGGAGCGATCGGTATTGAGGAGGTGAGGAGCGAAGTGCTTCCGGCAGAGAAGTCAGAGGTGGTGAGGCAGTTTCAGGAGAAGGGGGAAGCCGTCGCCTTCGTGGGGGACGGGATCAATGACGCCCCTGCCCTCGCGCAGGCGGATACAGGCATCGCGATCGGGAGCGGGACCGATGTGGCGATCGAGAGCGGCGACATCGTGTTGATGCGGAGCGATCCCATCGATGCCGCCGCCGCCATCCAGCTCGGCAGAAAGGTGATGTCGAGGATAAAGCAGAACATCTTCTGGGCATTCGCCTACAACATCGTGCTCATACCCATCGCTGCAGGCCTTCTTTACCCCTTCCTTGGCATCACCTTCAGACCAGAGTTCGCCGGGCTCGCGATGGCACTCAGCTCCGTCACGGTCGTCACCCTCTCTCTTCTGCTCAGAAATTATATACCCCCGGTGAAACGAAGGGAGTACGGTAAGGAGGTGTGATGATGGCGATCGATCCGATATGCGGGATGACCGTCGACGAAAAGACGGCGAAGTTCAGGAGCGAGTACCAGGGCAAAACGTACTATTTCTGCGCACCAGGCTGCAAGAAGAAGTTCGACAGGGAGCCGGAGAAGTACGCGAAGTGATGGGGATCGAATCGCAGGCGGTGCCGCTCCATCGGAAATAAGGCGATGGGGAGGTTTTACCGATTCATGAACCCGTCGGCGGGGCGATCGTACATGGGAAGTCACTCTCTCCTCCGATGGCTCCCGAAAGAGCTTCAGAAATGGATCACATCGACGGGAGGAGCGAAAGTCTCATTCGGCGGGCACAAGTGCCACGATTGATCTTGCAATTTTTAGGAGAGCGCGGAACGAATCGACCTTCGATGGTAATAAGGGTAATCTTTAACTTTTCTCTCAATCGGCAAACGCTCCAGGGGGCTCCGCCATGCGATGCCCCCGCCGCTCCGGCGCCCATGGCTTCAGTCTCCCCCTCTCTGTCCAGGATTGAACTCCGGGCGATCCCCGGCATGGACGGGGAATATTGACAGGCGTGCGGGGCATTCGTCATCCGAACACCGCATGCATGCGGCCATGACATTCTTTAAGGCTTCATCAACACAAGGGATATCGTGACTCCCTGCTTCTCAAATTTTTTTAAAAAAGTCGCGATGATTACGCGTGTTCGAGAAGATAAAAAAAAGACACGAGGCACTCGATGAGCCTTCGGGATGAAGGGCTTGGCAAGAAGCGGGTAACCATGAGCCAGATGAAACCAAAGGTTGCGGGATTCACTACCGCATCCGATTCGATCCCTCGTGTGATGGAAGAGACGTTGTAGCGCTGCAATGGCAGAGCGGGACGAATCCATTCGAGGATAGTCAAAAAAGGCAGCGGATGGAGTAGAGGTGTGGATCTTTCAGGGATCACCTGTCGCTTCCGGTATCACTTCTTCTTCAGCAGCTTCACGATCTCCTCACCGAATCTCCGTGCCGCCGCAGGGCCGTTCGCTGTGATCACCCTTCCGTCCACCACCACATCCTCGGAAGATGCCAGCGCACCGCAGGAACTCATCTCCTGAAGCGTGCCGGCAGTCCTGAAGACAGTCGCCCTCTTACCCTTCAGTGCACCCGCCCTTCCCAGCGCAACGGGCGAGAGGCAGATCGCCGCCAGCAGCTTCCCATCCCGATCGAATCTCCGGATCAGATCACGCAGCTGCCCGCTCCCCCACAGATGCTTCTCCGCACCAATACCCCCCACGATCACAATGCCATCGTAGCGTTCCGTTCTCACGTCGTCCAGGTAGAGAGATGCCTCTGCCCTCCCGCCCATCATCCCCCTCGCAGTTCCCGTCCTCGTGGATGCGATCTCGAACTCGATCCCCTCCGTTCTGAAGAGAGAGATCGGTTCGAAGAGCTCTTCGTCCCTGAACTGTTCGGGAGCGATCACGACAAGCAGTCTCATACTGATACCCTATGCATTCGTCGAAATAATCCTATTGATGCCCCGAAAGGTGATGTCGCAATGCATCGCTCTGCCGGTACTTCTCCGCGATGGCGAGTGCGATCTCCCTGAGTACCTGGTGCTCCTCCAGGCAGGATACCGGGACAGGCCCCCGGCGCAGGATGGATGAGGTATTCTCCGTCACCTGCACCAGCTCCGTGGCGAGGAGTGCATTCAGCCAGAGGAGATCCGATAGCATCTCCCTCAGTTCCTTCCACTGATCTTCTTGCATGACATCTCCTGGGAATGTTCGGGTTCATAATGCCGATGGATCCAGGAGACGTTCATTCGCACCCTTTATATCAAAGCAGGGCGGAGTTCTGATAACGGAGGGAGCGAATGCCGGGCGCGTCGCATGGTGAGATGACGTATCTGGAGAGGATCAGGAGCATCGGGCGGGATGCGAACCCCTTCTTCACGCTCATGGGGGTGGAGATCAGGGAGATCAGCGAGGGAAAGGCAGAGATCTCCATGAAGGTCCGTCCAGACATGACGAACGGTGTCGGCTGGCTGCAGGGGGGGATCTTCACCGCGCTCGCCGATGAAGCGATGGCGCTGGCCCTCTACACGCTCGTATCGAGGGAGGAGAGGATCGTCACCATATCGGAGTCCACCAGCTTCATCAGGGGGGCGAGAGAGGGCACGATCGTCGCCACGGGGTATCCGGTGAGGAGAGGGAGACGGGTTGCCTTTATGGAGGGGGAGGTGAGGAGCGAGGACCGGGAACGGGAGCTCCTCGCCAGAACCAGTGCGACCTTCCTGATCCTCTCCCCAGACAGATGAGAGATCTCAACCCTGCATCGCTCTTTGTTCCAGAAGCGACTTCAAAACCTCTTATTTTTTCATTGAAGCTCTGCATTAATATGATCGGGAGTGGATATGATCACCAGCGGGTGGATAGATTGAAGTACATTGTGGTGACCGGCGGGGTGATGAGCGGACTGGGGAAGGGGATCACGACCGCGTCGATCGGCAGAATTCTGAAGAACAGGCGGTACCGCGTGACCGCGGTGAAGATCGATCCCTATCTGAACATTGACGCCGGGACGATGAATCCCGCCCAGCACGGGGAGGTCTTCGTGCTCAGCGACGGGAGCGAGGTGGATCTGGACCTGGGCAATTACGAGAGGTTTCTCGATATCAACCTCACCTCTCTCCACAACATCACCACAGGCAAGGTATACAGGAATGTGATCGAGAAGGAGAGAAGGGGCGATTATCTCGGCTCCACCGTCCAGATCATCCCTCACGTGACGGACGAAATAAAGGCCTCCATAAAACGTGCGGCAATGCACAGACTGAACGGGGAGGTACCCGAGATCTGCCTCGTGGAAGTGGGAGGCACGGTCGGGGACATCGAGAGCATGCCCTTCCTCGAGGCGGTCAGACAGCTGCGTGGTGAGCTGCCGCCGGAGGATCTCGTCCTCATCCATGTGACGCTCGTCCCCATGGATACGATGGGCGAACTGAAGACGAAACCCACGCAGCACTCTGTGAAAGCCCTGCGCGAGCTGGGGCTGCAGCCCGACATCATCGTCACGCGCGGGGTGAAACCCACAGATCCTGCCACGAAGAGGAAGATATCCTCATTCTGCGACGTTCCTTCCAGCGCGGTCATCAGCGCCGCGACCGTGCCCGATATCTATCAGGTGCCTCTCGAACTGGAGCGCGAGGGATTGGCGGATGTCCTCTGCGAGAAGCTGCGGCTCGAAAGAAGGGCACCGGAGAGCTCCTGGTACGAGATCGTGATGAAGGAGTACACCGGACAGGTGAAGGTCGGCATCGTGAGCAAATACGGCATCGAGGACGTCTATATCAGCATAAAGGAGGCGCTGAAGCATGCGGGGCGATCCCGGTCCGTTCAGGTGGAGATCAAATGGCTCGATGCCGAATCACTCGAGGAGAAGGAGCTGGCGGAGGTGGACGGGATCCTCGTTCCCGGTGGGTTCGGATCGCGAGGCGTGGAGGGCAAGCTGGAGGCGATAAGGTATGCCCGCGAGTCGGGAAAACCTTTTCTGGGACTGTGTTTCGGGTTCCAGCTGGCGGTGGTGGAGTACGCGAGGAATATGCTCGGATGGAAGGATGCGGTCAGCGAGGAGATCGGCGATGGCAGGAAGGTGATAGCACTGCTGCCGGAACAGCATCGGGTCACGGCGATGGGTGGGACGATGAGGCTCGGCATTCAACCTGTCGAATTGAAAGAGGGAACATTGATTCGGAGGCTCTACGGGAAGGCGAAGGTGGAGGAGAGGCATCGTCACCGGTATGAGGTGAACCCTGAGTATATAAGAGAAATAGAGTCAGCCGGACTGGAATTTTCCGCCACGGCGAACGGGAGGATGGAGGCGTGCGAACTGCCCGGTCACAGGTTCTTCCTGGCGACACAGTTCCACCCGGAGTTCACCTCCAGGCCGGCTTCACCCTCGCCGCCCTTCGTCGGCTTTATCGTCGCCTGCATGAAGTGCAGGGGGGAGTGAGCGGCATGAAGGATCCGATGCGTTTCATCGAGGAGTCGGTCAGGGAGATCGAGAGGGAAGCGGCAGGCGGGAAGGTGGTGATGGCACTCTCCGGCGGCGTGGACAGCTCTGTCTGCGCCGCGCTCGCCATGAGGGCGATAGGAAAGAGACTGATCCCGATCTACATCGATACAGGCCTCATGAGGAAAGGAGAGACTGAACGGATCAGGGAGATCTTCGGCGATCTCGATCTCCTCGTCATCGATGCACAGGAAGAGTTCTTCACTGCGCTGAAGGGCGTCGTCGACCCGGAGAGGAAGAGGAAGGTGATCGGGGAGAGGTTCATACGGATATTCGAGCGGGAGGCGAGGAGGACCGGTGCACGCCACCTGCTTCAGGGGACGATCTACCCGGACAGAATCGAGAGCGAGGGAGGCATCAAGAGCCACCACAACGTGGGCGGTATGCCTCTCTCGATCGAGTTCGAACGCATCATCGAACCGCTCCGCGATCTCTACAAGGATGAGGTGCGTGAGGTGGCGGGGGCATTGAAGCTCCCTCCCGAGATACAGCACCGCATGCCCTTCCCCGGTCCGGGTCTGGCGGTCCGCGTGCTGGGTGAGGTGACGAAGGAGAAGATCGAAATCGTCAGGGAGGCGAACGCGATCGTGGAGGAGGAGCTGGTGGAGAGGTTCCACCCCTGGCAGTGCTTCGCGGCCCTCATCGGCCTCGGCACGGGGGTGAAGGGGGACAACAGGATCCATGGCTGGATCGTGGCGGTGAGAGCGGTGCACTCGAGGGATGGAATGACCGCGGATCCTCTGGTGCTGCCGGCTGAAACACTGAAGAGGCTCGCTTCCAGGATCGCCTCCGAGATCCCGGAGGTGGCGAGGGTGGTGTACGACATCACTCCAAAACCACCGGCGACGATCGAGTACGAGTGAGGGGATGAGATGGAGAGATCGAAGAGCTACAAGGAACTGGATTCGAAGTACTACATGCAGGTGTTCACTCGCGAGATACAGCTGGTCAGGGGGAAGGGGGCGAAGGTCTGGGACGATACAGGCAGGGCGTACATCGACTGTGTCGCAGGCATCGCCGTATGCAGCACGGGCCACTGCCATCCCGCGGTGACGAAGGCGATCTGCGACCAGAGCAGGGAACTGATCCACTGCTCGAACCTGTATTACGTGCCGCACCAGGCGGAACTGGCAGAGGAGCTCTGCCGCATCACCGGGCTCGGACGTGCATTCTTCACCAACTCGGGGGCGGAAGCGACGGAGGCGGCGATAAAACTGGCACGCCTCTCCACGAAGAGACTAAATTTCGTTGCCTTCACCCATGGCTTCCACGGAAGGACCATGGGGAGCCTCGCCCTGACGCACAAGCCGGCGATTCGCGAGCCATTCGAACCTCTGGAGCCGAGGTGCACCTTCGTCGAATACGGGGACCTGGAGGCGCTTGCAGGGGCAGTGGACGGCGAGACCGCTGCGGTCATCGTCGAGCCTGTCCAGGGAGAGGCGGGAGTGATCCTTCCTCCCGAGGGCTTCCTCGCAGGGGTGAGGGAGGTATGCGATCGGAAGGGTGCGTTATTGATCGTGGATGAGATTCAGACCGGGATGGGCAGGACAGGAAAGTGGCTCGCGATCGGGCACGAGGGTGTCTCACCCGATATCGTCCTCCTCGCCAAAGGGATCGCGAGCGGGTTTCCGATGGGGGCGATGCTCGCACGGGAGGGTCTCGAGTTCCACAGGGGAGAGCACGGAAGCA
Organism: Methanomicrobiales archaeon; assembly: GCA_029907705.1. Lineage (GTDB taxonomy): Archaea > Halobacteriota > Methanomicrobia > Methanomicrobiales > JACTUA01 > JARYLJ01. Next base: position 81,947 of record JARYLJ010000001.1, on the reverse strand, counting down.
CCTTCGCCGGCGGGCCGCTCGCCTGTGCCGCGGCACGTGCGACCATCGGCGTGATCAAAGGCCTCCTTCCCACAGTGAAAGAGAAGGGGGAGCGGTTCAGAGGGGCGCTGCAAAGGCATTCACCGCGGGGAAGGGGCCTCATGATCGGGATCACGGTGGGAGAGCGATGCCAGGAGGTGCAGCACCGCTGCATGGAGGAGGGAGTGCTGGTCAATTGCGCGGCCGACGGCAACCTCCGATTGGTCCCTCCGCTCGTGATCACCGAAGAGGAGATCGATCGGGCCGCGAGGGTGATCGATGAGGCCATCGGTTAGGACCTGTTTCTCGGGAGAGGGGTATGTATACGCGACGAGAGCGGAGGTGATCGCACGCCGCTGCGGACATACAAACCCCGCACGTCTGGCGAGCAACGAGAACCCCTTCTCCCTGCCTGAACACGTACTGGCCAGGGGGATGGAGGCGCTGAAGCTGGCGAACCGCTACCCGCCGGAGAGGCACGAACGCCTGCTCGAGGCGCTCAGAGGAGCATCTGCCTGGGACCGCATCGTCGTCAACAATGGTATGGACGGCGTGATCGAGACGGTGATCCGCTCACTCGTGGAACCGGGGGACCGGATCGCCATCGCCTCTCCGACATTCTCATTTTATGCCATTGCCGCACGGGCATTTTCCGCCGAGATCGCCCTCGCTCCCCGCAGGCATGACTTCTCGGTGGACAGGGAGCGCCTCGCCGAGATGGCAGAGGGGGCGAAGATCACGTTCCTCTGCTCGCCGAACAATCCCACAGGGACGGTGACGCCTCCCGGGGATGTGGAGTGGCTGCTGGATGCGACCGGGGGGCTGGTATTCCTCGACAATGCCTATGTGGAGTTTTCGGATGAGGACTACCGCCCGCTCATGGAGGATCACGAGAACCTCGTCATAGGCAGGACGATGTCCAAGGCCTACTCGATGGCGGGGCTGAGGTTCGGATATGCACTGATTCCGGAATGGCTGGAGCCCGTGTATGAACGGGCGGCCACACCCTTCGCGGTGAATCTCGTCACCGCGGCGGTGGCGGAGGCAGCGATCCGGGAGAAGGGGCATGTGGAGCGGAGTGTCCGGCATGTAAGGATGTGGAGGGAGAGGTTCAGGAGGGAGATAGAACATCCAACCCTTCCTTCGGGTGCGAACTTCGTCCTCGTGGACGTATCTCCGTTCAAAGGCGACGAGGCGATGGAGAGACTCGCATCGAGAGGAGTGATCGTCAGGTCCTGCGCGAGCTTTCCGGGCCTCGAGGACCATTACATCCGGGTGAGCGTGGGTGCGGACTGGGAGAACGAACTCTTCCTGAAAGAGATCAACAGCCTATGATGTGCGGGATCACGGGGACACCCGGGACAGGAAAGTCGTCTGTCGCGTGTATCCTCGCCGCCAGGGGCCACCGTGTGGTCCATCTGGCGGAGACATATGGAGCATACATCACAGGCAGAGACGAGGAGAGGGACACCCTGATCGTCGACGAGGAGAGATGGGCAGCCGAGTTTCCGCATGTGGATGGGTTCGTGGAAGGGCACTTGGCGCACCTCCTACCCTGCGATCTCGTCATCGTACTCAGGTGCGGGCCAGACGTGCTCAGGTCGAGGCTGGAGAGGAGGGGCTACAGAGATGAGAAGATCGAGGAGAACGTGGAAGCAGAGGCGCTCGATCTCATCCTGATAGAGGCGCTCGAGGAGAGGGGGGAAGAGGCGATCCACGAGGTGGATACCACCAGTATTACACCCGAAGAGGCAGCGGACATCATCGAGATGGTCACCTCAGGGAAGATGAAACGCTCCTTCGGGAGCAGGGACTGGTCCAGGTTTCTGTCGGGGGAGAGATCGTGACCCTGGATCGGTTCAGGCCCCATGTTGGCGATCTGCTCCGGCCCCTGGTGAGGCTCTCGATCCGGGCGGGCGCATCGCCCGATCTCTTCAGCATCCTCGCATTCGTTGCCGCGTGCAGCGCAGGCCTCTCCTTCTTCTTCGATCGGATCGTGGAAGGGATCGTATTCGTCCTGATCAATGCCCTGGCGGATGCACTCGATGGTACTCTCGCGAGGGAGCTGAAGAGAACGAGTCTGAGGGGGGATCTTCTGGACCATGCGCTGGACAGGTATGCGGACATCGTGATCATCACCGGTATCTTTGCAGGCGGCGCTGCCCCCTGGATCATCGGCATCTTCGCACTGACAGGGGTGCTCATGTCCTCCTATATGGGTACCCAGGGGCAGGCCCTGGGGGTGGGGCGCTACTATGGAGGCGTGCTCGGGAGGGCCGATCGGCTGGTCCTCATCGTCATCGCAGGTCTGCTCGATCTGCTTTTGAAGAATACGATACTGGGAATGACATTTCTTGGCTGGCTGCTGCTGCTGTTCGGGATTCTGGGGCATGGAACCGCCATACAGCGCTTCCTTTATATATGGAAGCGTCTGGGTTGAGCCCTCTCATCTGGTCCTGGCGTAGATCATGATGATGACACCGATGACCACGGTCGCCAATGCGATCAACAGAATCTCGAACGAAAAGGTCTGCCGGAAGTACCAGATGTAATAACCACCTAGGAAGCCCACCGCGAAGGTGAGGAGACCATGTCTACCCACGATCATCGCGTAGATGACAGGGCCCAATGCGATGGGGAGGACCATCAGGGGTACCAGAAAGTCATCCAGACGGTAGGCGCCCAGAAGATTTGACTGCGTATGAAGGACGAAGGCGCTGTATAGAAGGGAGCCGGTGGCCTGGAATATGTCGAAATCGGGAGGGAACCCGTATCTCATGCAGATTCCTGCAAAGATGGAGGCAACATAGAGTTTGGTGATGGAGCCCCGGTATTTCACAGATGTCATATTCCGGCGCAATACTCAAAAAAGTTCGCCTTCCCTTATCCAGGGATGCAGATCAGAACCACTGGTCAAGGGTCTTCTGCCCGGTCTTTGTCTGGAGTTTTTCGAGCGCAGAATTGACCCGTTCCTCCGAGAACCCGAAGTCCCCGCAGAGGAACTGGACGATCCCCCGGGTGTCGGGGGCGGGCCATGCGAGTGCATAGTCGTCGGTCACCGGGGGCGAGAGGAAGAAACTCTTCACTGTTTCGGGATCAAAGTCCGGATCGCTCTCTCTCATCCTCTCTCTGAACTCCCCCTTCTTCACGATCTTCAGCGCGGTCTTCGCTCCCACCCCCCGTACACCTTGATTGAAATCGGTACCCACGAGGATTCCGATCTCCACCAGCTCCTCCCTGGTGAGATCGAGCCCTTTCAGTACGTCCGCCAGCACGATGCGCTCGGGATTCAGGGTGACCACCCTCCCTCTGAATCGGCGCTTTCCGCTTATGGTCAAGTTCCTCGCCAGCACTGGTGCGCCGAAGAGGAGCGCGTCATAGTCCTGCGAGACCGCATACTTCGCATCCCCTCTCCGTGCCATGTAGGCCGCCTGCGCTTCACCTTCGCTCGGTGCCTGCACCCATGGTATCCCCATGAGCCTCAACAGCTCCATCGAGCTGCTGACGATATAACTGTCCACCCTCGAGGCCGATCTCGCGTATTTGTAGGCCTCCTCCGTGTCGCCCCTCTCCTGCGCCTCCTGCCACCCTGCCTCCGCCTGCCTCCTCTGCTCCCGGCGCTCTTCGATCTCCTCCCTCTTGAACTCAGGTGGCTCCCCGTCGAATATGTAGACGGGCTTTATTCCTTTCTCGATGAAGTTCAGGGTTCTGAATAGAATGCCCGAGAGATGCGACGTGATTCTGCCCTGCCCATCCATGAGGGGCGTGCCATCCGGCTGGCGTATGATGGAAAGGAACTGGTAGAGCGCATTGTGTGCGTCCACCGCCGCAATGCCCTGCAGTTCCTGCCACGCGGCATCGGATCTGAAATCCACCAGTATCTCACGCAGCGCAACGCCCATAGGCAATAAAATGAATGTGGCAACGATGGCCCCGGTATCAGCGGTACATCCTCCTCGAGATATCCTGAACGATGTCGTCCAGGTGCTGCACGGTATTCTCGTATTTTTTCGCCATCATGTTCGATATCTCTTCGAGGTTCACGCGCATCGTCCGCTCCCGCGCGATCACATTGCTGTCCAGGTGCATGATCTTCGCCCCCAGTGAGAGGAAGAGCCCTCCGAGGGATAGCATCATCAGCGTGGCCGAGACCGCAACAGTGAGATCCTGCCAAAGGCGGAGAACAAGGACAAGGGTGGAGACCACCATGACGATGGTGAGCACGATATCTCCGATAAATTCTCGAATCTCCATGCTTTTAGATAATGAAGATGCATTAATTAAACTAACTATATGAAAGGGGAGATGAGATGAACCGGCAGAGCCTGATTTCACAGATGGGGATGATCGGCCTCATGCTCCTCGTCGATGTGATCGCGCTCATCCTTGCCTCACCCATGAAGGAGGCGGGGGTCATGGTCTTCGAGGACCCTTCCTCCATGGCGAACCCCCTCCTCTTCATCGGGATACTCCTCGCATTCACCCTGCTCCTGCTCATCCTCCTCAGAATCGGATTTCGCAGACTGCTCACCTGGATCGTCATCGTGTCGATCTTCTTCACCTTCATCTATACCTTCGATGCGATCCTCCAGAGGATCGCGCCTGCATGGTCATTTGCTGGGGCGATCGTCATCGGTGGCTCCGCCGTCGCCACCGCCCTGTTATTCCTCTATCCGGAGTGGTATGTCATCGACTCGCTCGGGATCCTGATCGCCGCGGGTGTGTCTGCCATATTCGGCATATCGCTCGAGATCCTGCCTGTGCTCCTTCTTCTGGTACTCCTCGCCGTTTACGACGCGATATCCGTGTACCGGACGAAGCATATGATCACGCTCGCCACAGGCGTGCTCGAGGAGAAGATACCCATTCTCTTTGTCATCCCGAGGAGGAAGGATTACTCCTTCAGGCGGGAAGGAATCCGTATGGAGGGCGGGGAAAGGGGTGCATTCATCATGGGGATGGGGGATCTGATCATGCCATCGATACTCGTCGTCTCGGCGAATTCATTTGGCCCTGCCGCCGGCTTGCTCGGGATCTCTGCACTCTCACTCGGTGCCCTCGCCGGCTCTCTTGCGGGCCTCGGCACCCTCTTTCTCGTTCTGCATTCAGGAAAGCCGCAGGCAGGTCTGCCTCCCATCAACGGGGGCGCCATCGCAGGTCTGCTGATCGCATCCCTGATCACGGGGACGTGGGGCTGGCTCGGCATCTGAGCAGGAGGGAGAGCACCCCCTCAACTCCTTCGCCTGTGGAGGTGGACATATTCGGATAACCTTCGAGGGCTTTGATATCCGCCTTGTTCACCACCGTCACGAGGGGGGTCTGCAATGCCCCTTCGAGTTCTCTCTTCAGTCTCAGCTGGTCATCGAATGTATAGCCGCAGGTCTCGGAAGGGTCCAGGATCAGCAGGACGATGTCCGCCACGTTCAGGAGAGCAGCCAGCGCCTGGCGCTCGATCCAGTTCCTCTCCTCTGCCGGCCGCGAAAGGATACCGGGCGTGTCGATCAGCTGCACACTTTCCCGCCCGATTTTTCTGTGCCCCATGATGATCCCCTTCGTCGTGAAGGGGTACTCCGCCACTTCAGGCTCTGCTGTGGAAACCCTTCTGATGAAGGAGGATTTGCCGACATTCGGGTATCCCGCGACGACCACGGTGAACTCTTCCCTGATATCGGGCAGAGATCTGAGCTGGTTCCTCGCCTCGTTGAGGAACCGGAGGGCATCGTTCACCTGATGAACGATGGAGGAGATGCGGGCGACTGCCTGGCGGCGGACCGGACCTGTATCCTCCGCCCCTCTCGCCCTGCGTGCGAGCTCTGATCCGATCAGCCTGATCTGCCAGGCAGCCCAGCCGACGGCGCCCAGGGACTTCTTGAACCGGTCTCTCCCGATCAGAATCTCTGTCATCTCCCTGTAGAAGGGCAGAAGCCCGTCGACCTCCGGAAGATCCTGAATGATCGCGACCAGGCGGTCGTGCAGGGCGCTGCTGATCGCCCTGATGAACTCCTCATCCGCCCTCTTCCTGTTTCTCTTCAGGCGCATCTTCTTCGCCGCACGGCGGAGGCTCCTGTCCATCAGCTCCTCGGCGGTCGGGACCGTTTTTAACCTGGAAAAATCCACCAATCCACTACCCAACGTATTTATGCAATTACAATGATTAATCGTTATGGAATTGTCCCTCATCCAGAAGGAGATACTTCTGACGCTCATCACGCTCTACAGACAGCAATCGCGGGCAATAAAGGGTGAGGACATCGCCGAGGTTCTCCGGCGGAACCCGGGGACCGTGAGGAACCAGATGCAGGCGCTGAAAGCCCTGGGGCTCGTCGACGGGGTTCCCGGCCCGAAGGGCGGATACACCCCCTCGGCGGCCGCCTACAGGGAGCTGAACCTGGTGAACTACGAGAAGGAGGTCGCCGTCCCGATCTCGCGAGGGGGGGAGGAGGTGAAGGGTGTGACGGTATCGGAGATCGCCTTCACCACGCTCTGCCACCCGGACATCTGCCAGGCGCTGATCCGATTGAAGGGGAGCGTGAAAGTCTTTCAGATCGGTGACGAGATCGCAATTGGTCCCACACCCGTGAACAAACTCCTCATACGCGGGGAGATCATCGGAAAGGACGAGGTCCAGCAGTCGCTTCTCATCTCCATCTCCGAGATGCTCTCCCTTCCGAAGAGACCGGTGAGCCATTACATGAGGGCTCCGCTCATCACGCTGGGAAGCGACGCGACGCTGAGAGACGCGGTCCAGCTCTTTGCCAACAGGCAGATACATGGTGCACCCGTCATGGAGGGGGAGAGGATGATCGGTATCGTCACGCTCACCGATGTCGCAAAAGGGCTTGCGAGAGGCCTGTCCCTCGATTCCAGCATTCATGAGATCGCGACCACGGACGTGGTGGAGGTGCCGAAGGAGACCCGACTCTACGAGGTGATCAAGCAGATGAAGACTCATCGGATCGGCAGGCTGGTCATCATGGATGGGAAGAAGCCCGTGGGGATGCTCACCCATTCGGATATCATCGGCGTCTTTCCATCGCTCTGAGGTCCGGATAACGTCAACGAAGAAAGATTGGACGCCTGTGCCTCTCGCACCCATCCGCACACAGATGCGTGGCGAGAGCAGACAGGCATGCGGCATATCGTATCCTTCTCTTCTGTGCCCGGTTCAGGAACCGGGTCGAAATCATCACCGCCCCGCGAAAGAGGAGGCGGTTGCATCTCGCCGGATTGTTCGAATACACCTCTGTATCGGAGACCGTGTGCGGGTTTGCGCCTTTGAATCGGCAGGTACGGGTAATTCGTTCCGAATGCCGAAACGACCGACGTGGCGACACTCCACTCCGCCCCCGACGCTCATCCACTCCCTTCTGCGATTTCCCTCTCTACCCGGATCGAACGTCGGGCGACCCCTGCATACAAGATACATGAGAAGAGGTCCTCTGCGTTCGTAATCCGGAAACCACATGCATGTGACCACCGCCCACGATATAATCGCACTGTCAAGAGCGATATCATCAATACTGAATCTTCGGGTGTACCTCTGTTCGAAGTCGTGATAAAAAAAGTCTGCTCGAAAAAAGAAGAGATAAGCATACTCCGATGGATCGTCGAGTCAGTAGGGGTTTGAGAGAGGATGCTCGATGGCAGGGTGCTGGATCGGGATCGCCGATCGGGTTTTCCATGGTTCGAGAGAAGGAGCGTGGCAGCGCCCAAAGGTCAGGTCAATCAGGTCCTGCGAAAGCGTGAATCCATTCCGGCGCCGGATCGGTCATACAATCTCCGTTCCCTGTCAATGGTGGTATCATAATCCGTCCATTCTCTTCCGGTGACTCCGAATACGGAATGCCCGCTGCCAGAAAATCCGAAGACAATATTATAAATATCTATTAGAATCTAATTTGATTTATGGGCAAGATATTCTCCCGAAATCTATCAAGAAAGAGGGTCATGAGCAATGATGGCATGTTCATCGGCGTCCTGAAGAATATCATGGTGGATCTGGATACGGGGCAGGTGGTGGATCTGATCGTGAAGCCCGATCCGAACTTCAACACCGATGGATACCGGATGGATGGAGATCGGATGTTCATCTCCTTCGAAGCGGTGAAGGATATCAGGGATTACATCGTGGTGGACAGGTACCTATCGAAGAAATAGATCCCGACATCTCTCCATCGCCTCCACAAAGCCCTCTCCATAACTTTTTTCCGTCACGAAAAATGCGGCTGCCTTCGTCTTTGGATGACCGTTCGCCACCGCGATGCCCAGACCTGCCTGCTCGATCATCTCCAGATCGTTGATGGAGTCCCCGACGGCGACGAAATCCTTCGGAGAGAGCCCCATCTCTACAGAAAGTTTCTTCAATGCCTCTCCCTTGTTGAGGCCCGGCGCTTGAAGATGAATGGCGAATCCGGTATCCACCACCTTGATCGGCACCTCCCCGAGCACCCCCTTCACCTCGTCCGAGGAGACGGTTCTGGCGAAGGCGATATCGGTGAACCGGTACCTGTCGCTGTACAGCTCGAGGGCGATGCCCCTCTCCCTGAAATGGGCCTCCACTCTCCTGTACGCCTCTTCCGCGGCTCTCCTCTCCCTCTCTATACAGAGTTCACTGCCATATTCTCTCCTGTACACCCCGCCGTTCTCCCCGATGAAGGCGCCGTTCGTGCCGACGAGGCGGCAGGCGGCGTCCATGAAGCAGGCGGTGTTGCCGCTCGCGAGCACCACGGCGATATCCTTCTCCACGAGGGATCTGATCTCCTCGATGGCCGCGGTGTTCACGCGACGCTGCCTGTCGGTGATGGTACCGTCAATGTCGCAGACCAGTGCCCTCAGCACGGCTTGAGCCCTGCCTGCTCGACCATGAAGGGTGCCTCGCCTTCGGGGAGGTTGGGGCTATCCACCAGCCTCGCGATCCGCTTTCCGCCCTTGCTCTTCCTCAGGTAAAGCCTGAATGTCGCTGTATGCCCGACGATATTCCCGCCGATCGGCTTCGTGGGGTCACCGAAGAAGACAGCCGGGTTCGACATCACCTGGTTCGTCACCAGCGCAACGGCATTGTACTCGTCCACCAGCTTGAAGAGGTCGTGCATATGCCGGTTCAGCTTCTGCTGCCTGCCGGCGAGGGTGCCCCTCCCCGAATATTCGGCCCTGAAGAGGGCAGTGAGCGAGTCGACGACGAAGAGCTTTATCGGCCTGTCACTCGACTTCAGATCCTCCGCCAGCTCCCGTGCGGTCTCGATCAGGAGCATCTGGTGATCCGAGGAGTAGGCGCGTGCCACATGGACATGCTCGAGGAACTCCTTCGGCTCAGGGATCTCGGCTTCCACCTGCAGGCCCTGCACCATCTGCTCGATACGCTCGGGCCTGAAGGTATTCTCCGTATCGATGAAGATCGCACCCCCGTCCAGCCCGCCAATCGACGGGGGGAGCTGGACATTCACCGCCATCTGGTGCGCTATCTGGCTCTTTCCCGAGCCGAATTCACCATAGAGCTCGGTGATCGCCTGGGTCTCGACTCCTCCGCCGAGCAGGGCGTCCAGTTCAGGAACGAGCGTCTTCAGCTTCTTCACGTTCTTCCTCTGTTCGAAGATATCTTTGCCGGTCTTGAAACCCCCGATATCCACCTTCTCTCTCGCTGCCCTGATGATCTTCTTCGCGGTGGACTCCCCTATCTCCGCCACCTCCGCCAGTTCCGATGGAGAGGCGGTTGCGATGCTCTCCACCGTCAAAAAGCCGGATTCCCGGAGTTTTTCGGCCGTGCTGGGACCGACGCCGGGAAGATCCTCCAGATCCAGTGAACCCTGTGCCATCTCACATACCTCTATGGTCCGAATTCGATATCATCCCATCTCTCCCGATAGAAATAAAGCTGCATCGCCGCGGAGGGCGAAAGTGAAGGGTGCATTCATCCCTGCCCCGTGCCACCGATGAGGAGATCGAGCCTTCTTTCGAGCATCTCCTTTTCAGGGAATATCACCTCCCACTCTACGGGATAGAGCCTGCTGCCTTCCGCATCCCCGATGACCCGGACGAATGCACCGGCCGGAAGTGATTCCACGAGGAGGTAGCACTCCCCGCCTGCATCGAGGCGGTCGCCCGCGACACCGGGAACGACGGTCCCCTCCCCCTCCACCCTCCTTCTTATGCCTTTATGGACGACTATCACCGTGCCCCTGATACTGTTCAGTTGGAGGAGTCCGTCCCTGCCTCTCTTCGGCAGCAGATGGAAGGCAGAGATCCTCTCGCCCTTCGCAAGCGGGAGCCGGGCGAGATCCCCCCAGAGCGCCACCTCCATGGTACCCGTCCGATCCGCGAGCGTCATACGGCGTATCCACGAACTTGCCCCATCCTTTGTAACGAATGAGCGGGGTTCCTGGAGCACCGTGATCTCTCCGGTGACCGAGCAGACTTCATCATCGCTCACCCCGGCGAGTGGGGTCTCGGGAACCGAGGGTTCGCCACCCCCCTTCCCGACGGTGCTACTCTCGTCGATGTGACACTCCCTTCCGTATGGGCCGCTCCTGATCCTGACCCGCTGGAGCGAGATCGTACAGGGGGGGCTCAATCCGGAGAGCAGTTCGGGTGCCCAGCAGACCAGCCTGAAAGTCCCTCCCCCGTCTCCGGCGAGACCCTCCTGCATGCATGCGGTGCTTCCATCCCTGCGCTGGAAATTTCGGGGTGCATTCAGGGAGATGAGCCTCATCTCCAGATCGTGGAGATCATCCGCCGGCCCTGCTCCTTCTGCGCAGGTCGATACGATCTCACACTTGGTCCTCATCATCGCCAACGGGTGGAACTCGCGCGGGTTGGATCTGGATGGCCGGCCGATGATCTCGAGCACCTCCCCCGGCTCCAGCTCCTTCACCGCAACTGCTCTCTCCCCCCACAGAAGGCACCTGAGTCGACCGGTCTCGTCACCCACCTCGAAGGCGCCGACCACGCTCTCGGTGCCATCCGCCCGGACGATCCTTCTCGGCTCCTCCACGGAGAGTACTTTGCCGAAGAGGCAGCAGATCGATGCAGACGCTGGCACATCGGAGATCTTCACGTGGCCCCTGCCGAGCTCCCTCGCCACGATCATCGCCGCGGTCCTCTCGTCGAGGAGACCCCCCGATTCCCTCATCCGCTCCTCCACCCGTAGTTCGAACTCCTCGGGCTTCAGCAGATCGGCGACGAGCGGATAGTGGAACTCCACCGGCGACCCCCTCACACGACCATCGTGCTGATAATGTCCTCCATCGTCTCGGCCCTCCTCACGAGCCGGGCCTCGTCCCCTCTGAGCAGCACCTCCGCGCACCTGGGCCTTGCATTGTACTGCGAGGACATCACGAAACCGTAGGCCCCTGCGTCGAGGATCGCGAGGAGATCCCCTGCGATCAGTTCGGGCATTCGCCGATCCCTCGCGAGTATATCCCCGCTCTCGCATATCGGCCCTGCGATCGTCCACACCTGTGTGGCGGGCTGATCTGCCTTCCCTGCCGCGATCACCTCGTGGTAGGCGTCGTACATGACAGGTCTCACGAGCAGGTTGAAGCCGGCATCCACGTTTGCGAAGTTGGCATGGGCGTGTTTGACCGAGTTCACCCTCGTCAGGAGCAGAGTGGAGTCTGCGACGATGAAGCGTCCGGGCTCCACCCAGAGCTCAGGTTCGATGCCGAGTTCCCTGATCCCCTTCAGGAAATGGGGCATCACCGCCGAGGCATAGTCCTCCGGGCCAACCTCGGGATCCTGCTCCCTCCGGTAGGGGATCCCCAGTCCTCCGCCCAGATCGATGAACTCCAGGTGTATGCCTATGTCCTTCAGCTCCCCGGCGAGCCTGAGCATCACCCTCGCCGCCTCGGCGAATGGCGCCATCTCCAGTATCTGGGAGCCGATGTGGCAGTGCATCCCTGCGGGCTCCAGGTGGGGGCACCTCATCGCCTCCCTATAGGCGGAGACGACCTCCTCGTGTGGAATCCCGAATTTGCTCGTGCGAAGCCCGGTCGCGATCTTCGGGTGTGTCGGAACCTCCAGTGCGGGGTTCACGCGGAATGCGATCTTCACCATCCTGTTCGCGGAGGCGGCCATCTCCTCCAGCTGCGTCAGCTCGTCGAGCGAGTCGACAGAGATCCGGACCCCGCGTTCGACGGCGAGGGCGAGGTCCCGCCTGCTCTTCGAACTCCCGTTAAAGAGGAGGTCCTGCGGCTTCATGCCTGCCTTCAGGGCGAGCTCGATCTCTCCGCTCGAGAAGACGTCCGCCCCCGCACCCGCGATGGCGAGCATCCTGAGGATGGAAAGGTTCGAGTTCGCCTTTGCGGCGTACAGCACGCGCACCTTTGGGTAATGCGCCTTCAGGGCGTTTGCATAGCGCTCATAATTGTGGAGTATCCTGTCTCCATCCGTCACGTAGAGCGGAGTGCCGAACCGCTCTGCCAATGCAACGCAATCGTGGCTTCCGATGAGCAGTCGTCCATCCCTTACGGCCAGGTGCGGCGGAAGCCTCATCCCAGAAGCCTCCCCATCCTCTCCACCGCCTCCCGTATCCTTTCGGTCGACCTCGTGATGGCGAAGCGGATGTAATCCCTTCCGTACTCTCCGAAGCCTATACCGGGAGTGACGACGATACCTGCCTCGTTTAGCAACCGGGTGGCGAAGTCCATCCCGTTCTTCACGGGTAGCCAGACATAGAAGGTCGCATCCGGCATTGTACACTGGAAGCCCAGCCCCTGCAGCCCCTTCACCAGGAGGTCTCTCCTCTCCCGGTAGATCTCGCAGGAGCGGTGGACGCAGTCCTGCGGGCCAAGGAGAGCCGCGATCGCCGCGTGCTGGACCGCATTGAAGACACCTGAATCGACATTCGTCTTCACCCTTTTGAGGCCGGCGAGGATATCGCTCTCACCGCAGGCCATGCCGATGCGCCATCCGGTCATGTTGTAGGTCTTGGAGAGGGAGTGCATCTCCACTCCGACCTCCATCGCCCCCTTCGTCTGCAGAAATGAGGGTGCACGATAACCGTCGAAGGCGATTTCGGAGTAGGCGTTGTCGTGGACGACCACGATGGAGTAGTCCCCTGCGAGGTCCACCACTTCACGGAAGAACTCTCCAGGGGCAACCGCAGCGGTCGGATTGTTCGGATAGTTGAGGAAGATGAGTTTCGTCCTTCTCAGCACACCGTCAGGTATCTTCTGCAGATCGGGGAGGAAGCCATTCTCCGCGAGCAGTGGAAGGGTATGGACACGCCCTTCGGCGAACAGGGTGGAGGTTCTGTATACCGGGTATCCCGGATCCGGGACCAGCACCACATCGCCCGGGTTGACGAACGCCTCGGGTATGTGGGCGATACCATCCTTGGAGCCCATCAGGGAGATGACCTCCCGTTCAGGATCGAGATCCACGCCGAAGCGGCGGCGGTACCATTCGGCGACCGCTTCCCTGAAGGAGGGCATGCCGACGTACGATGGATAATGGTGGTTGTCCGGATCCCTCGCCGCTTCGCAGAGCGCCTCCACGATATGGGCCGGCGTCGGCAGGTCCGGATCACCGATCCCCAGATCGATCACGTCCACGCCCGCACGAATCTTCTCTGCCTTCAGTTCGTCGATCCTCGCAAAGAGGTAGGGGGGCAGATCCCCCAGTCGCTCCGAATACATCGCTTATCTATTTCTGCTTTCGCCTAATAAACAACGATCAGTTTTGGCCTCTCGGGGGGCGGACCGCCCCGGATGGTCCGTTCAGGAGGTGACACAATTCCGAATGACTGCCGGCGAACAATCGTCGATCGTCAAAAAAAGGTAATTGCGTAATCAGTCCCCCTGCGAAATACGATTGAAGCATTCCGCAATTTAATCAGTCAGGGGGATCGCAATCGAGGGCGTCCTTGCGGCGAAGGCGCAGCGCCGCGTAGCCCCCTGGAGCGATCAGGAGGTATGGACATCCACGTTCGTAAAGTATTGGCCTCTGGCACATGATGGGCAATCTTCAAAAAATATATGCAAAAACGTATTCAAAGATTTAATTTATGGACTTTTTCTGCCTCTTCGATGCATTCCCCGATGCAGTTCGAAGAACCATGGATATCCGCATCACTGTGGACCAATGCGCATATGTTACATATCCTCGGTATCACGTCGATCCCCTCCCCCTGCGATATCTCCATTGCGAGGTTCTGAATCGCTGATCTGATATCATTCCCGAGTTCTATCTTGTGTCCGCGTTTCTTCGAGGCGTACTGACAGACCGAGGCGGGGGTGATACCGAGCATCTCCGCTACCCTGCTCTGCGGAATTCCCAGCTGCAGCATCTCCTGCACGAGGCAGGCGCGGATGCAGGGTAGAATGTACCATACGCCGTATTCACAGGGCATCTTCATCCTCATACTCTCACCGGGCAGGACCGCGAAACGCACCGCATATCAATTACAATTGTTAACCGGGGGAATAATACCTCCTCCCTTGACAAAGGAAAAACAGGTTTTTTATCCGGCACCGCCTGAGATAACCTACTTCAGGGAGAGAGTCATACCAATATCCATGGAACCCCCGGATGCCGTCGTCATCCTCTCGACCTCGCCCCGTGAGTATTCGGAGAAGATCGCCGAGGCGCTGGTGGAGGGGCGCCTTGCCGCATGCGTGAACATCGCAGGCGTGAGATCCATCTACCGCTGGAAGGGCGAGATGCAGCACGACAATGAGGATCTCCTGATCATCAAGACCACCCCGAAGAGGGCGAACGAAGCGATATCGGTCATCAGGGAAATGCATACGTACGAATTACCCGAGGCGATCGTCCTCCCCATCATGCATGGATTCGATGCGTACCTGCGGTGGGTGGAGGAGGAGACGACCAAATGAGCATGGAAAAAGTGGAGGCGATCCAGTTCAGGGGAGGCCGCTTCAGCAGGATCGGGGATCTCGTCGTGAAGGAACGGGTATTCAGGCTCTTCATCAACGGGCAGTTCTTCTGCCGCATCGTTGCGAGCGGGGAGTACCTGGAGGAGCTCGGGGCAGGCTTCGTCATCTGCGAGGGGCTGACGGAGCGGATCGTGGAGATCGAGGTGAAGGACGAGGAGATCCATGTGGAGGCAGCGATACGGACGGGCGGGGTTTGCGGCATTGGGAGTGCCGGCGGACTCGAACTGGAGAGGGAGATACCCATGGTGAGGGGCGATGCTTTCGTTACTCCTGCGGAGATCCTGCGCATCACCAGGGAGATCGAGTCCGAGCTCTGGCAGCAGACGGGAGGGGTACACTGTGCAGTCCTGTTCCGGGATGGCGAACCGCTCGTGAGGCGCTGCGACGTGGGGAGGCACAACACGGTCGACAAGGTGGTGGGTTACGCGATTCTAAGAGGGATCGATCTCTCCCGGTGTGCGATAGGTTGCACAGGGAGGCAGCCGGCAGGGATGGTCGCGAAGGCGGCGCGTGCCGGTATACCGATCGTGATCTCGAAGGCGGCCACGACAGATCGGGGAATTGAGACCGCAGAGAAGGCAGGCATCACGCTCATCTGCTTCTCCCGGGGAGATCGCTTCACCTGCTACTCGCACCCGGAGCGGGTGATCGGGTCTCCAGATCCTGCAACCCTAAAAGCAGGGCAGTGACATAGGGGCTGATCGTACTCATGAGAGAGCCGGAGAAGGAAGAACACCACGAAGCGCTCCATCTGCTCGGATGCCCAGAGGTGCCCGTGCAGACGAGCATCGCGCTATACCTGATGTATCTGCTCAGGGAGAGAGGGATCCGCAGCACCGTCGCCGGGACGAAGGCCGCGAGGTCACTGGTCGATCTCGCCGATCCGGAGAGGCATTATGTGAGCGGGATCATGGATCTCGACGAATATATCGGGATGCTCGCGGAAGGTCGTTTGGATTACGGGCATTCCTTTGTATACATCCACAACGATGCCGGTGTCTCGTATGCAGCGACCGTCAGCGCCCTCACAAAGGGGCAGGCATATGCGATCGTCTTCGGGAGCCATGCAGAGGAGCGGGCGGCAGAGATCACCTTCAAATGCCGTGTGATCGCGGCGAAGGTGACGCACAATCCGATGCCCCTTAAAATAAAGATTGAGAAGGCGCTGGAGGAGGAGCTCCATGGGCTGCGTTGAAGCGAGGCGCTGCGAAGTGCTCCTCTCTGCCGCCAGCTTCAAAGAATGCCGGGAGTTCGTCAGGGAGCACTGCAGGGAGCATTACGAGGTAGAGCCGGGGTACCAGATCTTCGATGTGCACATCATCGGAGTCCCCCCCATATACATCGGCGTGGAAGGGACCGACCTGATCTTCCCGTTCACGAAGCCCTGCCACGGCACCTTCCTCCTGAGAGCGAGGGACGCAGGTGAGGAGATCTCCCGTCTGAGGGCCTCCGGAAAGAGTGGAAAGAGGCGTTGAGATCTTATCGGCATCGATCGAAGATTTGCGAGGATCGATCACCGATCTTCCCCCATCGTGATTGCCGCACGGGGGGCAGAAGAACCACAGAGTGACCGTCATCACATGCCCTGCGAGGGTGTTCACGCCTGTTCTGTAATCGAACCTGCGAACCCTCCCTCCGAATACGAGAAGCTCCGAAGAGAAACGTGATGAACCCATGCGTACATGGACTACGGATATCGGAAAAGCGACCGGAGGGATCTCGTCATGTCATCGGGAGAATCCATTGCAAGGCGTTACAGGCAGTACCGCTGGGGCGAGAAGCACACCTTCGTGAGGTACGTATCCCTCGTTCTCCTGATCCTGGGCGTCATCTTCGTCATCCTCGGATCGATGGTGCCTGTCGTGCTGCTCAGCGGCAGGGTCATATTACCCTACGCATTCTCCACGAAGATAGCACTCAGCATTATCGGACTCGTCTTCGGCCTCCTATTCGGCATCATATGCATGGGCTTCTCGAGGGCGATCCTCATGCTGAAGGATCTGGAGCAGCATGCGAGGTACGCGATGAATGTCTGGCTCATCCTGGAGGAGCGTGACTTCGGGGATGCAGGTGAGTTTGGCGAAGAAAAGGCACTGGATCGGGAACCCGCTCGTGAGGATGCACTCATGGCAGGAAGGGAAGGCTGAATCGATCGTTCTTTTCAACATGGGCGGCAGTGACCACGATAATGTGCATACAATGATGAGACCCCTTCATCATCCATCAAAGAAGCCGGCAAGAAGCCAGCCGCATCCCAGGTCTTCCGTGGTTCTGCGGGTCTTTTCCTGTACTGAATTCCCATGCTGAAAACGCACCCGCGGTTCGATATTCTGGAAAATAAGAAAGAGAGGTCTGCAGGTACGGGGAAAGATCAGGTCTTCCCGAAGTAGGCCTTCACGTTCGGCTGGAAGAGATACCAGAGGATGATTCCGGAGATGACGATGCCGAGAATGGCTCCTGCACCGCCGGTGAGCAGTTCGAGAAGTCCGATCAGGAGGCTGACGATCGTGATGATCACCCCGGCCGTCCATACCCATCCCCAGGCCTTGAAGCAGCCAATCCCCAGAATGATCTCTATCGCACCGACGATGATGAATACGAAGCCTACGACAAGGCCGATCGCACCACCGAACGGGCCGGCCACAACCACACCGAGAGCAGCGATCCCAAGGCCGCCCAGGAGTGCCAGCAGACCGCCGAGGATCCAGAGGATGCCGATGATTGTAACACCGAAGGTCGTTCTGTCATGCGTGATGCTTCACCATCGTGACCCATAAAGATTTGGCAGTGCGCTTCTTCCAGTCCTGAAATACCGATGCGATAAAGGGCATTCCCGGGGATCCTCATCGGGAAAGGGATCCGTGCGTCTGGCGCCATTCTGCCGGGATACGACCGTGTGGCAGGAAGCAGTCAGGCGATTCCATTTCCACGATCCCGAACGTCCCGCAAATGGCATCACAGGGATTCCGTAACATCTTCACCTTTATCTGTCATTCTGGCAATAGAACTAACATGGTGAGGAGGTGAAGACGCTGGAGATGTATATATGTACGGTGTGCGGGTATGTGTACAACCCGGAGGTGGGGGACGCGTCGCAGGGTGTCGCACCCAGAACGCCGTTCGAGAAGCTCTCGGGCACGTGGAAGTGCCCCCGCTGCAGGGCAGAGAGATCGAAGTTCGTGAAGAGAGAGGGGTGAAAAGGTGGCAGGCATCTACCGGTGCTCCATCTGCGGGCACGAGTACGATCCGAAGGCAGGGGAGCCCTCGCAGGGCATAGGGAGGAACGTACCCTTCGCCGACCTTCCGACGGACTGGTCATGCCCGGTATGCGGGGCTGGTAAGGGTGCCTTCAGGAGTGTGGTGTGATGGCAGTGAGAAAGATGGCAGAAGGCGTGGAATGGGTGGGATCGATCGACTGGAGCCGTCGCCTCTTCGACGAGCTGATCCCCCTCCCCTCGGGCACGAGTTACAATGCCTACCTCGTGAGGGGTAAGGGGAAGACGGCGCTGGTGGACACGGTCGATCCGACGAAGGTGGACGAACTGATGGTGAACCTCGCGCGTGCAGGTGTGAAGAGGCTCGACTACGTGGTGGTGAACCATGCGGAGCAGGATCATGCAGGCTCCATACCGATGATACTCGGGCGCTATCCGGAGGCGAAGCTGGTAACGAACGAGAAGTGTGCCGAAATGCTCTCCCTCCTCCTTCACGTGGATAAGGAGAGGGTGATGCAGGTGAAGGATCTCGAAGCACTGGAGCTGGGGGGGTTGACACTGAAGTTCCACCTCATGCCGTGGGTACACTGGCCGGAGACGATGGTCACATACCTGGAAGAGGAGAAGATGCTCTTCACCTGTGACTTCTTCGGGTCCCACCTCGCCACCGCCGCCCTCTATGCCGACGAAGAGCCAGGGGTCCTCGAAGCGGCGAAACGCTATTATGCGGAGATCATGATGCCGTTTCGTTCGAGCATCAAGGGTCACCTGGAGCAGCTGAAGAAGCTGGAGATCGAGACGATCGCACCCAGCCACGGTCCGATATGGCGGGATCCTTCCGTGATCATGGATGCCTATCGTGAATGGGTTTCGGAGAGCCTGGAGGATGTCGTGGTCATCCCCTATGTCTCCATGCACGGGAGCACCGAGAAGATGGTCGAACACTTCTCGAATGCGCTGATCGAGCGGGGGATCAGGGTGAAGCCCTTCAACCTTGCCGTCACCGACACCGGGGAGCTGGCGAAGGCCCTCATCGGTGCCGCCACCTTTGTGCTGGGCACACCGACGGTCCTATTCGGACCGCATCCGAAGGCAGTCTATGCCGCATATCTGATCAGCGTGCTGAAACCGAAGGCGCGTTACGCATCCCTTATCGGATCCTACGGGTGGGGCGGGAAGACCGCGAAGATGGTCTCGGATCTCGTGAGCGCGCCCGAACGGGAGATCATTCCACCCGTGCTTGTACGGGGGTACCCGAACAGGGAGGCGTTGAAGGCGCTGGATGCACTCGCGGACCAGATAGCGGAGCGCCACAGGAGCGACCCCCGGATCAGGAGGTGACACGCCTGACCCAGCGCCTTCAGGTATACAGGTGCGAGATCTGCGGCCATGTGATAGAGGTTCTCACGGTCGGGAGGGGCACTCTGGTCTGCTGCGGTGTGCCGATGAAACCGCAGATGGAGAGGGGCGATGGTCAGGGGGCCGACAGGCATCTACCGGTCATTGAAAGGACCGAGGAAGGAGTGAAGGTGGTGATCGGGCAGATCGCCCATCCGATGGAGGAGAGGCACTTCATCCACTGGATCGAGGTGCGTCAGGGGGATACACTCGTGCGGAGGACGTTCAGGCCAGGTGGGAGACCGGAGGCCGAGTTCCAGGGCATGGGCGAAGATGCGAAGGTGCGGGTGTACTGCACCCTCCACGGTCTCTGGACGAACAGGCGGGAGGAGATCTTGCCTGTAACCGAATCCTCCTGATCACGGATGGTCTTACCTGTATATCGTCCATTCCATACGAGGCAATCGGAGAATTCAGCAGAGGAGGTGATGCATTGCACAGGAACTTCAAGGATGTGATCGCCGCCCGTCCGTTCGTCTTCACCATCGGGGTCGCCGGAGACAGCGGTTCGGGCAAGACGACCTTCACGAATGCGATCAGGCGTATCTTCGGCGAGCACCTGGTCTCGACGATCACGCTCGACGATTATCACAGGTACGACAGGAAGGAGCGGAGGGAGCTGAAGATCACCCCTCTCGATCCGGAGGCGAACCGGCTCGATCGACTGGAGAAGGATCTCGAAGCGCTGAAGAGGGGCGAGGCGATCGTGAAACCGGTGTACAACCACCTCGATGGGACCTTCGGGCCGGAGGAGGTCTTCAGACCGACGAAGATCCTCATCCTCGAAGGGCTCCATACGCTCTTCACCCCCCGCCTCAGAGAGCTCCTCGACTTCAAACTCTTCGTCGATCCTGAGCCGGGGGTGAAACGGGAGTGGAAGATCAAACGCGATATCGAGAGGAGGGGGTACCGGTACGAGGAGGTGCTGAACGAGCTGGCGGAGAGGGAGCGGGACTATCAGAAGTTCATCGCACCGCAGTGCAGATATGCGGACGCGGTCGTCCGTGCCTCCTTCTCGAAGTACGGCCGAGAATTGGGGGGCAGCTTGAATATCTATCAGGTGACCCTCAGCCAGCGGCGGCTCGATAGGGCGATCAGGAACGTCGGCCTCTCCATCGACCTCCTCTCGCTCCTCTCGCTGTCAGAGAGGACGTTCATAATGGAGTATTGCGTCGAGGAGCTCGATGGCAAGGAAATGGGAAGCCTCACCTTCGACGGCGAGCTGACTCACGAGATCGTGAGGGCGCTCGAACGGAGCGTGGAGCAGCAGACGGGTGTGCATCCGATCGACATCTACCAGAACAGGCACTATGTCACCGCCACAGAAATAGTGCAGCTCATCATCGCATGGCGGATCATCAACCAGCGGATCTTCCTCGAGGAGTAGAGGTATATTGTAGAATATTACTCGTCTAACCATCGAACTTCGATTCGTTCCGCTCTCTGAAGACAGCGACTCTCCCGCTGTACTTTTGCTCGCAGGGAGAATGCCCCTCCCCTCGTCGATGTGATCCATTTCCGAAGTACGTTCGGGGTTCGTTTAGGGAGGGGTGACAGAGAAAAACTGTCCATCCCTCCACGAACAGGCCGGATGCCAGGATCCCGATGGCGGTGGCCATCCCTTCTGCAGACCGCTGAAAGTGCCACCCGATTCCCCCTGGCGCCTGCGTGGCGGGTACGGGTATCGCCCACAGAACGACCGGCGGCGGCAACGGAAATGGGATTCACAGGAAGTTTGCAGACCTTTCCATCGGGCGAAGCGTCTACCTCGCCCCCATTCGCCTTGCTCACCGATCGTGGGTGCCTGCACCGGATCCAACGACGAGGCCTTCACACGGCACCGTACCTTCGATGCCCCACTCCGGCCAGGGGGGACCCCTCCATCCATCGGAACAACCATGGGAGGGACCAATGCCGGGCATCAGTCGCATACCTCGGAAGAGCAACATCGCCGCCCCTTCGGCGGGGTATTCCGCATACCGGGACCCCCTCCTCCCCCTTTCGTGCCCCCGATCGCATCGAAGGTGAAGGCGACCTCCTCCCATGCCTTTCCGAGGAGCATGCGGTAATACGCGAGGTCGATGTGCGATGCCTCCCAGGGGAGATCCACCTCCCAGGTGGCCGAATCCCTCACCACGTAGGCGATCTCCATACCGGGGGCGAGCTGCATCCCCCGCTCCAGGCAGGCGGCGACCGCAGAGGCCTCGGGGGAGCGCCTGCTGTAGTGGAGGCGGCTGATCCGCCGCGATATCGCGAGTTCGTCGGGCGGAGCAGAGGCGAGCCCCTCCAGTGCATCGAGGTAACGCGACCTCGCCTTCTCTTCGGCGGCGAGCACCTCCTCCAGCCCTGCTGCGCCCTTCAGCAGCCAGAGGATCCCCTCCTGTGCCTTTGCCACGAAGGGCGGCGTATCCCCCCGCCTCGCCATGATCCCCCTGAGCCTGAGTATCCCGTCAGATCTTCGCCCGTAATAGCGGTTGTACGCCCCGTACCCGTCGGACATGGGGAGGAAGGTGATCCAGTCGAAGTGCTCGCACTCCGTGGTCAGGCCAATCTCCCCCTCCACCCTCGCCTTCAGGCGCTCGATCGCCGGAGACTGGACCCAGAGGCAGTCGACGATGCCGTGGAGGACCCTGCAGCCCATCTCCTCCGCGATCTCCTTCGAGCGGAGCAGGATCTCCCTCGCCCTGCAGGTGATCTGCTCGTGCACCTCTATCCGCCCGAACTTCGCGTTCCTGTAGCCCGTATAACCGAAGCAGGTGACCAGCATCCACTTCAGGATCGAATCGCACCCCTCGTAACCGCGCTCGCTCTTCTTCCTCCGCTTTGTCTCCTTCCTCAGCTCGAGGAGGGGCTCCAGGACTCCGGGGAGAAAACCGTGGAGATCCGGCCTGGAGAGGGTCTCGGGGGAGAGATTGTACTTCACGATGATCGAGGGGTAGAGGGAGGTGAAGTCGATCTGGTCGACGGAGGTGTAGACGCCTGGGACAGGCTGGAAGATCATCCCTCCCCTGTCCAGCTCCCTCAGAGTGTCGACGCGCCTGCCCGATTCCGCGTCCCTCTTCCTGAACGGCACTGCGATCCCCTCCCTGAGCGCCCCGTAGACCTCGTAGCTCGAGACCAGCGTGCCCGGGGTGAAGCGGGAGGCGAGGGCAGGGGTGATCCCGCTCAGGCGTGAGGCGAGGAGCACCCCCCTCAATCCTCCCTCGCGGTAGTTGAAGCTTCGCGTGGTGTCGATCAGCACCCTGCCCTCCGGCAGGAGCGCACCCCCCTTGAACTCCATCCTGCCGTAGCTCCAGTATGAGCGGGAGGAGACCCTCCTGTACCTGCCCGTCCTGCTCAGCGTCGCCCTCAGACCATACTCCCCTGCCTTCTTCAGGAGCCTGGAAGTCCAGAGGTCCGCATCAGGCATCAGGATGAGATCGGGATCGAGGGAGGCGATCAGGCCGAAGAGCCCCTCGAGGTTCTCATCCTCCCTCCCGGTGAGTGTCTCCTCCATCCCGTCACCCCTCACCTCCACACGCCCGGCCTCCCCCTTCCTCGATGGATCGCCCTCGATGCGCAGCTCCATCACGGCGAGCGGGCAATCGAAGTCGGGCGTGAACCTGGATTCACCCTGGTACGCGCAGGGGACGAGATCGTTCTCCGCGAACCACCGCTGATCCTGCCTGATATCCACGTTGTAGAGCTCTGCCGCGAACCCGGTCTGGCGCTCTATCGCCTCCGCCACCTCTCTGCCCGCCCCCACTCTGTAGCCCCCGACTTCGCCATGGATCGTGCGGAAGGTGCACTCCTCCACTGTATACCTCTCTGCCAGCGCCTCCAGCATCTCGCTGTACCTGTGCGGATCGGGGAGGTGAAGGTAGAAATTCTGTGCAAAAGGGACGCGGATCCTCTCCGTCCCTTCCCTCTTCACCCAGAGCTCGATGCTCTCGCGCACCCTAGAGTCGAAGATCCACATCTCTCCCATCCATCGCCTTCAGCAGCTCCACGAGGGCGGAGAAGAGCGCCGCCTCGAGCGGATCGTCGAAGGCGCAGAAGCATGCGCTCGCGTGCCTCTTCGCCATCTCCGCCGCGATGAGGGCATATCCGCGGTCCTCTGGATCGAGCCTCCCTCCCTCCACCCGCCAGCGCTCCGCCAGCGCGTTCACGCCCATCCTCACGCTCTCGAAGCTCCTCCCCATGTTCAGGACACCTCCAGCGTCGTCTGCCCGGGAGGAGGCGAGGTGTGCCTGCCGGCGGGGGAGCGCCTCTCCGACCTTTGGGGCGGCTCCACGCCGAGGTGAAAGACGCGGTCCGCATCGCGTGCGAGGAGGCGGAGGTATCGATCCATCTCCGGCGCGTAGATCACCACGATCCCGTAGTGTGCCACATCCCTGCATGCGCGGGGCAGGCACCGCTGCAGGCTCCTCTCCTCGGAGAAGAGCGTGGGATCGTATTCGATGAATACGAAGGTATGGTGTGACTCCTCGAGGATCTGGAGGAGCTGGAATGCAGTGAAGGACCGCCTGATCTCGAGGTTCCTGCAGGAGCGGTGAACCCGCGAGAGGAGGCGGGAGTAGTTGCCGCATACGTACAGAACCAGAAAGCGCTCGAGCTCCCTCAGCACGGCATTCAGCCGGGGCACCAGCATCTCAGGTGGTGCAACGAGGACGCTGAAGGTGCCCGACTCCAGCAGAACGGTGGGGTGCAGCTCGATCTCCATGCAGATGTGAGGTGGACGCACCCCTTCATAACGGTGGAGGACGCAGGGGGTGAAAGTGTAATCGGGGCGGGGAACGGGGATCGTTCAGGGGTATGCCCCCGGGGTTGTCCCACCACAGGGTACCCGGGTGCGTTTCGAACGGCAGGACAGGGAGTTCCGCAGGTCTCGGGACGCCGCGGTGATGACCTAAAGGGATTGCAGATCTCGCATCAGGGGATGTACCGCAGCCCCCTAGGTGGATCCATGGGGAACTCCCGGTGAGTCGGAAGGGTCGTAACGATCCTGGTTTGCCGTGGGCGCTGCCCCTGCCGCCTTGATACCCCGGTGGCGATGGGCCACTCGACCGTATATGCGGTGTCGCGCCAGAGGTATGGAGGACCCGGATATATGCCTGTGGCGTGCCGCACGCAAAGCAGCGATACATACCCCTGTCACACCGGTGCCGCCACGTAAATGCCGTCCTTCGTGCTCACCATGCGCACGCTGATCCTCCCACCCGTGCGGGGGCAGTTCAGGATGGAGACCACACGTCCGCGGGCGACGCCCAGCATCTCCCCACGGAGCCATCCCGGTGCCCGCACCTCCACCGTGGTCCGCTCCCCCTTTCTGAACATGCGGGGAAGCGGTGCCCGCCTCTCGATCCCGAAGTCCGCCGGCGAGAGGATCAGATCGATGCCGAACTCCTTCCCCCATCCCTCCAGTGTCCTGTAGAACTCCCTCCAGCTCTGGGGTCTGACGCCCGGGGGATGCCTCCCCCAGCGGTAGCGCTCGTACTTCTGGATCCCGAGCGGCGGCCAGCGCCTGCCTGCACCCACCTTCAGTGCGAACTCGATCAATTTCGGCATCTCGGCATCGTTCATCCCGGGCACGAGCACCGGTGCGATGAGCAGGTCGATGCTCCCCTCCGCGACCATTCGTGCACCTCTCAGTATCTCTTCCACGTCGTACCACTCCACACCCGAGAGGCGCCTTGCGAGCGCTCTGTCGAGCGCATGGATGGAGAGGTTCATCCGATCGAGCCCCGCAGCTTCGAGGGCGGAGATGGTCTCTTCAGAGAGGAGGGTGCCGTTCGTCTGCATGGAGACGGTCCTCACCTCCGGTATCTCCTTCAGCCCTTTCACCAGCGGGGCGATCGCGCGGTGGAGCATCGGCTCACCCGGAGAATCGATATGCGCCTCCACACCCTCGCCCTTGAAGCGGGAGACCTCGCGCACAGCGTCCAGCAGATACTCCACCTCCACCGCGTACTCCATCGCTCTTGTCCGCGAACATGGGCCGGCATCGACGGAGCAGAAGGGGCAGCAGAGGTTGCATGAGCAGGAAGGTCGTACCTGCAGGAGGTTCGTCCCCCGATCGACGATCCCGAAGTACAGGCAGCCGAGCAGCGGTATCCCACTCTCCCGCGTCACCTCGAGGAGGGGCATATATGTTCCGTCACACCATTCCCTGATCTATTCCCCGGCGGGGAATAAACCAGCATCCGTGGGTTCAGAAGAGGGGGAAGATCGAGACTCGCGGGTGAATGCGATCATCACCGAATGCTCCTGTAACCCGGCGCTCCTGAATCGTCAGAGGAGACAGAAACGATGCGATTGGAACGATATCGCATATGCGAGATATGAATAGATTTTTCCAGTTTTTATACATAAATACATACATAAATAAATATATACAGGACCGTCATCGAATGCTTTCAGGCGATGGCCCGTGAAAAATTTTCAATTAAAAAGACGCCTCGGCCGGGATTTGAACCCGGGTCGAAAGCTCCGGAGGCTTCCAGGATATCCACTACCCTACCGAGGCCATCGCTCGATCAGATCCCCTCTCCATGAAGGGGCATTCCGCCTGTCAGAAACCTGCGGTACTGGGCCGGAGATCCTCTTTTCAGGAGGGCCCATGATCAATGGTGCGACACACGCAAAAATTCTTTGGAGGGATCATGTGGTGAGGTCTCGTCCGGTCCAGAGACAACAGCCAGTCACTCATAACGCCGCCGCGCGCGCCACGGGCACCGGTATGAACCGGACCAGGCAAACAAAAAAACGTCTGATCCGGCACCTTCACCCCTCTCCGGGGAAAAAACATCGAATGGCAGGGGGTGTTGAAGACCATGTAATATCGGTGATCAGGTCTTTGTTGCAATCATACGGTGAAAAAACGCTATTTCGCTCACTTCCTGCCTCCCACATGGTAGGTGTGCCAGATCCGGCAGGCCCCTTCGTGGCTCACCATGCAGGGCCCGATCGGCCTCGCAGGCGTGCAGGCCCTCCCGAAGAGAGGGCAGTCAGAGGGATCCGCGATGCCCCTGAGCACGCGATCGCAGATGCAGGCGGTCTTTTTTGTCACCTTCTTTATCGCGATGCCGAACTTCCTCAGGGCATCGTACTCGCCGAACTCATCCCTCAGTCGGAGGCCGGAGGCAGGGATGACTGGGAATCCCCGCCACTCGACGTCGCACGGTTCGAAGACACGGTGCATCAGCGCCATTGCCTTCACGTTGCCATCCCTGCTCACCGCCTTCGGGTACGCATTTCTCACACCCACCTCCCCCTGCCTCACTATCTGGGCGAGCATGAGGAAACCGAGCAGGATCTCCTCCGGCTCGAAACCGGCGACCACCTGCGGCACGGGAAACCTCTCGTACTCATGGTATCCGGAGACGGTGCAGACGTGGCCGGGCAGGATGAACCCGTGCAGCTTTGCCTCGCCCTGCGTGAGGAGCCACTCCATCGCAGGCGGTACCAGGCGGTGATACGACAGGATGCTGAAGTTCTTGGGCGGCTCTGCCCGTATGGCGGCGGCCACCGTGGGTGCGGTCGTCTCGAAGCCGACGGAGACGAAGACGACCTCGTTTTTTACCCTTCCTGCGATCTCCACCGCCTTGTGGATCCCCTGCACGATGCGCACGTCGCCTCCGCAGGATTCGAGCGACTCCTGAGAACCCGGCACCCGCATGAGATCCCCGTAGGTGGCGATCGTCACACCATCTGCCGCGAGTTCCAGCGCGGCATCGATCTCCCCCGCCGGTGTGATGCAGACCGGGCAGCCCGGTCCCATCACGATCTTCATCATCGGCGGCAGCACGCTCCTCAACCCGGACCGTGCGATCGACGCCTCGTGCGTCCCGCAGACATGCATGAAGTTCATCGGCCTGTCGACCAGGGCGTGGAGCTGTTCGCTGATCTCTCTCTCGATCCCCATGAATTCGCTTTATGATATGGTCTATCGACCTATTAATGATAGCAACATGGCACTCGCGTCGGAGATCATCGCAGTACTGATCATCACCGCAGGGATCATTCTCGCGTTCATCACCCACGAGATATATCGCTGGCTGCAGAAGAGGGCGCTTGCGACAGAGTCGAAACTGGACGATATCCTCCTCATCGCCTTCGGACGCCCGCTCATCATCCTGATCCTCTTCTTCTCCTTCTACATCGCGATCCGCTACTACGCGCCCCTCCCCGAAGGGTGGATGTGGATCTTCGACAGCAAGGGGATCGTCGCCTTCTACATCGTCATCGGTGCCTGGGTCATCTCCAGCTTCGTCTACAACATCCTGCACGTGTATGGGAGCATCCTCGCATCAAGGACCGAGACGGAGTTCGACGACCGCATCATCAGCATCCTCGAGGTGGCAGCACGGTACGTGATCTGGTTCATCGCCATCTTGATGATACTCTCCACGCTGGAGATCGACATCACTCCGCTCATCGCGGGTGCGGGGATCGCCGGCCTCGCGGTCGCACTGGCGGCGCAGGACATCATCTCGAATATCTTCGGCGGGGCTGTCATTGTTGTCGATCGCGCCTTCAAGCTGAACGACCGCATCAAGATCGAGGAATACATAGGCGATGTGATCAGTATCGGCCCGAGGAGCACGAGGATACGAACATTGGACAACCAGATGGTGACGATCCCGAACTCCAAGATATCATCCAGCATCGTGACCAACTATGCTCTACCCGAGGCACGGCAGAAGATCAGGATCCCGGTCTCTGTCGCATATGGGAGCGATGTGGAGAAGGTGCGATCGATCCTACTCGAGATCGGTCGGGAGGTGGCGAGGGAGTCGGACATGGTCCTAGAGGATCCGGCACCGAAGGTCTATTTCCTGGAGTTCGGCCAGTCCAGCCTGAACTTCACGCTCGTGGTCTGGGCGAAGACATACGCCCTCGTCTGGGAAGTGACCGACTCGATAAATACCAAGATCGATCGGAGGTTCAGGGAGGAGGGCATAGAGATACCGTTCCCTCAACTGGACGTGCACATGAAGGAGAGGTAACGGGCCTCCGACATGCAAACTCCCAGACGAGGAGGGGGAGATCCGGGTTGTGGCGAATGTCATGGGAAGGGCAATGAGAATCCTCCATTCGCCTCGTTTGCCCTGGATGGAGGTTCACAAAATGTTTTTTAGGAACTCCCGTATCATGGCACTTCGTCGTCGGGCACCATCGGGATCGAATGAACAGAAAGGGCGATCGTATGGTGAGGGCGATGACATGCAGACCGCCGATGGAAACAACGCAGGGTTCGAATTCAGCCCGATGGGCACCGGGTCATGGCTCCGATCATGCGGGTATCCCCTCATCTGCGCCTGCAGAATCGGCTGAAAAAAAGGAAGGTGGCAGATCTTCACTCCATCGCCCCACCGGTGCGTAGCTATGATAAATGCCTGCAGCGAAGAGATGGAGTGCCGGCCGGATCGGTATCGGAATGGTCCGGGGACATGGAGCCGCAGCGATGATGCAGGATAAGTTCCGCGGGACGATTGGATATGTGCTGAAGGCAGTCGTTCCCATCATCACCGTCATTCTCTTCAGTGAAACTGTCCTTTTCCGCACCCCCCTCCCTTCCCTCCTCGAACTCTCTGCAGGCATCGTGATGGTGATCATCGGCTTCGCCCTCTTCCTCGTGGGGGTGAGGGCGGGACTGCTGCCGATGGGAAACGCGCTGGGTTCGGAACTGCCCAAGAAGGGCTCCCTGCCCCTCATCCTCATCATGGCTTTCGCGCTGGGGTTCTTCACGACGGCGGCAGAACCGGATGTGCAGGTGCTCACCGGAATGATCGACCTCGCCTCCGGAGGGACGATCTCCAGAGCTCTGCTCCTCGCGGTCATCGGTGCAGGTGTGGGATTTTTCGTGATGGTGGCGATCGTCAGGATCGTCAGGGGCATCCCCATCTCGTACCTCCTCGCGGCAGGATATGCCCTGGTCCTCCTCCTTTCCATCTTCACACCGGTCCGTTATCTCGCCATCGCGTTCGACGCAGGCGGCGTGACCACCGGCCCCCTCACCGTCCCATTCATCCTTGCGTTCGGCCTCGGCATCAGTACGGTCCTCGGCGGGCGTTCGTCCCTCTCGGATGGTTTCGGCCTCATCGGACTCGCCTCCATCGGGCCGATCCTGGGTGTGATGGCACTGGGGGTGCTCGTGGGATGATGTTCAGCGGGCCTTTTTCCGGGATCGAATTCACTGCCAGGGATGTGGCTCTCGTACTCGTGACCCTCGTCCTCTTCTTCCTTGCCTTCCAGGTCTTCTACCTCAGGTACCCCGCCGCCTACTTCTCGAACCTGATGAAGGGTGTCGTGCTCACCTTCGCCGGCATGGTGCTCTTTCTGCAGGGGTTGAGAGTGGCATTTTTACCCGCAGGTGAGAGCCTCGGTATCTATCTCGGAGGACAGGGTTACCGGTGGATCATCATCCCGATCAGTTTTATTCTGGGGTTCCTGACCACCATCGCCGAGCCAGCGGTGAGGATCCTCTGTTCGGAGGTGGAAAGGGCATCCACTGGCTATATCCGAAGTCCTCTCCTTCTCTACACCCTCGCCTCAGGGGTGGCGGGTTTTGTGGCACTCGGCATGGCCAGGCTGGTCTATGACATACCCTTTCTCCCCACCATCATGGCAGGTTATATCTCTGCCATCGTCCTTCTCCCTTTTGCAGACAGGGATTTCATCGGTATCGCATTCGATGCAGGGGGCGTGGCGACCGGTCCGATGGCGGTGACCTTCCTGCTCGCGGTCTCTGTGGGTGCATCGAGCGCGATAGAAGGCAGGACACCAGTCATAGATGGCTTCGGCTTGGTCGCATTCATCGCACTGGCACCGATTCTCGCGGTGCTCGTGCTGGGTGTCGTGCTGCGAATCAGGAAGGTGAAGAGAGATGCGGTGTGAAGGTTGCAAGGATCTGATCGTGACCATCGTGAACAGGGGCTGGGCGGAAGAGGTCATAGCGGCCTCGCGAGAGGCGGGTGCCGAAGGTGGTACCGTACTCATGGGAAGAGGAACGGGGATTCACGAGAAGGAGTCGATTCTGGGGATTCCAATCGAGCCCGAGAAGGAGATCGTCTTCACCATCGTAGATCTGGAGCAGACGGACCGGGTGCTGGAGGCGATCGTGCAGAGGCTGGAACTGGAGAGACCAGGCAGAGGGATCGCATTCGTTGTCACGCTCGGGCGCATCGCGGGAAGGCCGCACCGTCTCGGAGGAGGAGAGCGCGCGGGAGGAGAGGAATGAAACCTGCGATGAATGTGATGAAAGGGTGAGATGGACCGGTGCTTTACGTTCTCTTCGAATGTAACCGGCCGTTTGGCTCTCCCCCTTCAGGCACAATCATGGATCGACAGGCATGCACACATCCAGTATCCCATATCCGTTCTTTCTCCGCTCCAGGTAATTCCATCCAGAAAAAAAGGTCATGGATATCATTTTTCCCTCATTGACGAGTGTTCTTCCTGCTGAAGCTGAAAGAAAGGACTTCTTTTTGAAAATAAAACGAAACCTTTTTATGTAAAAATATGGGATGTCCCCTTGAAGAGTTCTCATCTACGGGGTTTTCAGGAGCAAATTGAATGAAATCATTAAAGAATCTTCTTCCTCTCTGTTGCCTCTTCTTCTGGGCTCTCGCAGTTCCTCTCTCATTTGCGGCGGAGCTGCATGTACCAGGTGATTACAGCACCATACAGGGTGCGATCGATGCAGCGGGAAACGGGGATACGATCAGCGTCCAGAGCGGCACATATTTCGAGAACATCGAGCTGGATAAACCAGTTCACCTGATCGGTGCAGGTGTTGTGGTGATCAATGGTTCCTTCACCGGGGATGTGATCCGCATCACGGGAGATGGGTGCACGGTCGAGGGGTTCCATATCGAGGGGATCGGAAAGGCGATGCAGATCCACGCCGGTATCCGCATCGCCTCCAATGGCAACACGGTCCGGAACAATCGCATCTCCAGGACAGGAGAATCGACATGGATGCATGACACGGGCATCTACCTCTTCAACGATGGGATGCCTGCGGACGGGAATACGATCGACAACAATACGATCGAGGATACCTGGAGAGGAATTTACGTCTACTTTTCCAACGACAACGTCATCCTGAACAATACGATCAGGGGCACGGTCATCCCCGGTGGGGAGATGGGGCAGGGATACGGCCTCTATTTATCCCAGTCAGGGGGAAACCTCCTCTACTTCAACGAGATCGATTATCCTATGGGCGAAGGGTGGTACTACAACACCTACGACGACGGCACGTCGAACCGATGGTACAGCTCCACGCTCGGGAAGGGTAACCGGTACAGCGATTACACCGGCGTGGACGACAACGCCGATGGTGTCGGGGATACGCCCTACCCGATCGCCGGAGGAATGAACCAGGATCTCTATCCCCTGATGCCCGTATTTTCGCCCTCGATACCCCCCCTGATCGGGGTCCCGGATGTCGCGGAGATCGGCGCGAACTCGGCGAGGATCGAATGGTCGATCCTGAATGGCGTACCGAGCAACAACCGTGTACTGTACGGGATCGAACCGGATCTGAGCGACGGCACCTGGTCCTCATGGGAGAACGCGACCACCTCTCCCTCCATATACCTGTCTGGCCTCGCATCCGCGACCAACTACTATTTCCGCTGCCATTCGGTGAGCGTTGCCGACGAAGCTCTTTCGGCGGTGAGCGCGACTTTCAACTTCACCACTCTCGCCCGTTCTCCGATGACCATCACGGTGGACGATGACGATGGGGATATACCCGTGCCTCCGGCGGACTTCCATAGGATCCAGGATGCGCTCGACAGTTCGATGGACGGAGATACGATCCTGGTATACTACGGCGTGTATCAGGAGAATCTGGTGGTGAAGACGAGCGTGAACCTCACCGGCGTGTTGAGTGCGACGCAGGGGATGCCGCAGCTCTGGGGGAACCAGACCACGCTCCAGGAATGGCAGAACGGGGATATCCTCTCCCTCGCGAGTTCCGGGTGCACGGTGCAGGGTCTCAACATCAGTCATGTGTACGCACCCACCTGGCATGTGCGGAGCCCTTCCGCGATCCGAACAGCGAATACCACCTGGCGAAACGTCGGTGGCACATGGCAGTACACCGATCAGGGAAGATCGGGCGGGCATCTGATCAGGGACAACATACTCGAGGGGATGTATATCGTATCCGGATCGAACGGGAATACGATCAGGGACAATACCATCGAGGGGGGCGTCACGGTGTACGCTGCCTCTGCAAACACAATACAGAACAATACGATCCGGAACGGCACGATATCGGTGACCGATTTCGACAACAATCCATTCTGGTATGTCTACCCATCGTATCAGAACATGATATACAGGAATACGTTCGAACTCTCATCCGCATTCCTCTCGCCTGCGATCCATGTGAACCGAGCAAGCGACGTGCTCATCGAGGACAACATCATAAACAACGGTTCGATCAGCATCTGGGGGCGGAGGAATCGTGTCACAGGGAATACGATTTCGGGGACATTGTCACAGCAAACGGCAGGGATTGCGATCAGGAACGGGAATGACAACTATCTCGGGGATAATCTCATCTCCGGGACGGAGCGCGGGATCGAACTGGCACTTCTGGCGACACCCGGTACATCTGCGGCGAACTCGGTGGTCCCCTTCAACGTGACGATGCGCAGGAACAGGATCGTGGGAACCGAATATGCATTCGGTTTCGATATCGAGACCTCCCATCCTGTGGTCTACGCCGAGATGCTCGACAACGATATCGACACGAGCAACAGGATCGGCGATGGCGCCTCGGAGGGTGCGATCTACTACCTCCACGATCTGAGCGGCGCCACCCTCAGCAACGCGACCCTGCCGGATGCCGCATATCTCGCAGTCATATCGGGAGACCACCTCCTGATCGAGAATTTTACCTTCACCGGCAACCTTCAGGGGATCCTCCTGTATGATGTGGCGGACTCCACCATGCGGCATGTGAACCTCTCACGAAACTATCACACCGGCCTCGAGCTGTACAACACAAGTGAGATCACGATCGGTGATTCTGCCTTCGCTGAAAGCGGTGATGGAGGCGGGGATCGTGGAAACGGGATCCTGATCTTCGAGAGCAGGGACTGCACAATTGCAGACGCGATCGTCGAGAGGAACGATCGGTGGGGAATCTGGCTCGACCATTCGAGGAACACGACCCTCGAGAACCTCACGATCAGGGACAACCGGGACAGGGGCCTCTATATGGACTTCTCCACCGAAAATCTCGTCTATAACAGCACCCTTCTGAACACCACCCATGGGAGGCAGGATACGGGCATCTTCATGGGCGCAGAATCGGGCGGCAACCTGATATTCAACAATTACTTCTCCAATTCCGTGGCGAACATCCAGGATTACATTGTCACCTCCTCGAACCGCTGGAACATCACCAGGACACCGGGAGTGAGCATCATCGGAGGCCCCTACCTGGGAGGCAATTACTGGCACGATTACAGTGGCATGGATCTCGACGGCGACGGCCTGGGCGATACGGAGATCCCGTACAGGTGCAATGGAAACATTGCGAACGGGGGGGACCACCTCCCACTCACCTCGAACGCGGTTCCCGATACGTTCCCGCCGACGATCGTGGTGCACGAACCCAGGAACACGACCTACACATTCTCTCCGGGTGTGACTCCGGTCGTGTTCCTGAACGTCTCATCCCCCGATGCCGATGTCTCCACCTGGTGGTACCGGCTGGACGGGGGTGAAAATACGACCTTCATCCCGAATATCACCTTCGAGGGACTCGCGAACGGCGAACACGAGCTGGCAGTGGCGGTGAACGATACGTCAGGCAACGAGAACAGATCCTCGATCACATTCGTGATCAATGCATATCCGCCGAGGGATCACCCGGTCGTTCTACAGGTGGATGACGATCGCCTGGAATGCCCGGGAGCAGAGTTCACGCGGATCCAGGACGCGGTGACAGCATCGGTCGATAGCGACTCGTTCCACGATACGATCCAGGTCTGCAGCGGACGTTATACCGAGCACGTCATCCTGGATCGAAGGCTGGATCTGCTTGCCACGGGCGATGTGGTCCTGGAGTCACAGGGTGAGGATGCACCCGCCCTCGATATCAGTGCTTCGGGCACGAAGGTGGAAGGATTCACCTTCCGCTCGTACCGTTATGCGATCCGTGCAGGTGGGACGGATGACATGGCAGTGGAGGATGTCGAGATCCGCAACAACACCTTCATCGGATTCAGGGAGGATCTCGCCTCGAGCACGGGTATCGTCACTCATCGCGATTCGAGATATCCAGCGCTGAATACCACGATCGAGGGAAACCGTTTCTCGGTGCACGGAATCGGGATCCGCCTCTCCGGAGCCGGATACCATGTGGCAGGGAATGTGTTCGAGGATGACAGCATCGCGATCCTTCTGCAGCACGGGACCGACACCTTCACCGGAATCGAACTGGCCGATACGATAGAGGGGAATGACATCGTCAACAGCACAGTCCTGGTATCCAACGGCGAAGGTGGCGGGGTGATCGTCCGGGGGAACCGGATATCATGGTCCGGAGATCTCGCATCCTCGGATTCGATCACCCTGCTCTCGGTGGAGTCATGGGGCGGTGCGGAGGTGGAGGATAATACCGTCGCCTCGTCACTCCTCGGAATCGGCGGCACCATCATGGGCATCCGCCTGGATGGAGACGGGCTTCTCGTCAGGAACAACACGGTCACCGGGTGCACAGAGGGTATGCAGATCAGGCACCCCACCTACGATCTCACGATGCGGGAGAACCGGATGGATCGGAACAGGTACAATTTTGTCTATCTCCTGCCTGAGGATCCCGATCCCGATGCCCTGCACCCCGATATCGACCCGGGCAACACGGTGGACGGAAAAGGGATATATTTCTTCAGCGGTGCAACGGATCGGGTTTTTTCCCCCGGTATATATCCCGCTCTGGGATACCTCGCCTGCATCGACTGCAGAAACATCTCAATCAGTGGTTTCACGCTCTCCGAAAATTCACAGGGCATCCTGCTGTACAATACGAGCGGCGCCCGCCTCCATCACCTCACCGCCGGCCTCTGTATGAACGGGATCGAAGTCCACAATTCGACGGATGTATCCATCGCCAGTTCGACGGCGACCGGCAGCCATGATGGCATCCTGATGGTTGGGACGGTCGGGGGCACGATCGAGGACTGCCTGGTCGAGACGAATACGGAGGAAGGCATCGCACTCACCAAATGCGAGGAGATCACGATTGCGAATTCCACGATCAGGGACAACGGCGGGATGGGCGACGGGATCGTGCTGAGGTATGCGAGCGGAAACGTGATCAGGGGCTCTCAGATCAGGAGCACCATCGGGGAGACCCAGTATGTGGGCCTCAGGATGATCGGCGGGTGCAGGGAGAACCTGGTGTACGACAACATCTTCCAGAACCGGTGGAATGTGCTGCTGGAGGGCAGTGCCCCCTCCATGCCGAACCGCTGGAACATCACCAGGACACCGGGAGTGAGCATCATCGGAGGCCCCTACCTGGGAGGCAATTACTGGCACGATTACAGTGGCATGGATCTCGACGGCGACGGCCTGGGGGACACGATGCTCCCGTACAATGCATCGGGGCAGATCGGTGCGGGCGGCGACTATCGCCCCCTGACGCGTGCCTCGGGTGGAGATACGGCCCCACCTTCCTTTGAGATCATCTCCCCGCTCGAGGGCATGACATACACCTCGAGCACAGTCGCGCTCCGTGTTCGCTCCCAGGATCCGGACATCAGTAATTGGTGGTACCGCCTGGACGGCGGCGAGAATGTGAGCTTTGTTCCGAACACGACGCTCAGCAGCCTGAGTGACGGTCTCCACCTGCTAGAGGTCTTCATCGAGGACTATGGCGGGAACGAGAACACGAGTTCGGTCACCTTCAGGGTGCGGGCATCCACGTCCGAAGGGGGCAGTTCGGACAGCGATGATGGCACCCCGACATTTCCGGTTCTGGTGGAGGAACCCGACTTTACCATCACGATCCTCTCTCCCGAGCAGCATGCAGAGTACGTCCGCCGCTCCATCGGGCTCCGGTTCCGGGCACCCCGGCCTCTCGCCTCTGCGGCGTATATCCTGGACGACGGCGTACCGATCGCTGTGGATTACGGCTCCACGATCCCGATCGACCGCCTCTCCCTGGGAGAGCACCGGATCGTGGTGGAGGGGATCGACGTTCAGGGGCGCGGCGGACGTGGCGAAACATCGTTCATCATTCGTCCGCTCGATCAGATCGAAGCGGGCGAAGCGGGAGCGCCCGCGTATCCGGACGATGCTGCATATGCATTCATGGGGAGACCGCTGGATCACCTCCTCACCTTCGAGGCAGGAGAGATCTCCGATGGCGAGGTGGTGGTGCATCTCAACCGATATCTGGGCGGCATTATGGGTTCCGATCCTATCCTGGAGGACGAGGGGGGCGTCACCATCGGCGCAGTTCCTGCCACAGCGGGCTGGTCTCTCTTCAGCTTCCCCATCAATGCATCCGATATCAGACCCGATGCGGAGAACCTGATCTCGTTCATACACCAGAGGAACCCCCATGCCTCAGAGAATCTGGAGGCATGGAAGATACGGAATGTCACGATAACGCCTCTGTTCCCGCCTGGCGTGATCCCGCGCATCCAGGTCGTACCGCTGCAGAAGGCGCTCTCCCCCGGTGAGGAGACTCCGCTCCTCGTGAGGATCGACAGCGCGGGTGCGGAGGAGATGGAGGCGTTCATCATGCTCGCGCTCCCGGACGGCGGCGTCATGTACTATCCGGACTGGAGGAGCGATAAAATGCCGATCAGCGATGACTACGTCAGGAAGAACTATTTCGGGCGGCTCCCGGAGAAGCTCGTTATCGGCGCCGGGGAGGCGAATGGCACCTGTGTCCTGATGGGAGAACTGGTCATGAAGGATAGTGGCCGGATCGTCTCGCTCTCGAAGGAGAGGATCTTCTTCTCCACTGGCAGTGCGGTCGCCGTTTTCATGGATCAGAGTCGTGTCGGGGACGGAGCCCTGGTGCAGGCGGAGACAGCAGTGACCGGCGGTGGGTGGAAAGGGAACGGGACATATATTCAGGAGGTGCTCGGGCCTTCCGGTGAGGTGAAGGACCGGTATATCGCGGATATGCAGCCGCTCACGAGCCGGCTCATCGTGCGTTCCCTGGGCAGGGTGGGTGCGGCCTGGCCGGAGGGGGTGTATGCGATCAGAACCTCCCTGTATGGCGAGGATCAGAACCTCCTGGGGGGCGATCTCGCCTTCTTCGAGGTATGCCGGAGGAACGCGGTACTGCGGGGGACCTTCAGAACGACGGGAGGTGCAGAGCGTTCCTGTCAGCAGAGCAGCATATCGCTCGTTGATATCGCGGAGATGCAGGTGGTGAGCACGCTGGAGCAGCCGCAGCCCCGCAGCACGTACCAGCTGGAGGCCCCTTCGGGATCGTATTACATCCATGGTCATTGCATGGACGCCACCGGGAACGTGCTCAGGATACCTGTGTCGCCGGTGGAGCTCGCCTGCGGGGACAACCGGACCTACGATCTGACGCCTGGCCGGCAGATCCCACCGGGAGGTGGCATATGAGGGGGAGGGCAACGCTCTGGCTGATGCTCCTCTTCCTACTCATGCCCATCGCCGTGTCTGCCCAGTGTCCGGCACCGAAGGTGGTGGTGATGCCGACGGGGATCCATGGGGAGGGACTGACCGATGAGGAGGCAGCGGCCCTGAACGATGCATTCTCCATCTCGCTCCGATCCTCGAACCCGGAGATCCAGCTGCTGAGCCAGAACGATCTCTCGGAGATGCTCAGGTTCGAGGAGCAGCGTGCACTCCTCGGTTATTACCACGAGGGGGCGTGGGAGGAGAGGATGAACGAGATAGGTGCGGCATCCCAGGCAGAATACATCGTCACTCTGGAGATCAGCCGGGTGGGATCGGAGTATGTGCTCACATCTGCGCTTTTGGACGTGGACCTCGCCGCCTCGGTCCACCGTGTATCCGGTCGGGCCTATTCTAAGGATGGACTGCCGGGTGCCGTACGAGGGGCCGCCTCCGCATTCGGGGATCTGAAGGGGAGGATTGATGCCTGGGAGAGGACCCACAACTCGCCCCCCAGAGCCCCGGTCATCCAGCTCTCAATGGCCCCTGCAGGTGTCACCTTCGAGGAGGGGCACGAGGAGGCGTCGATCGTGGCGAGGGTGACAGACTGCCACGGGAATCCTGTGGCAGGGCTTCGTGTCTATCTGCCGGAGCAGACCTCGCGGGGTTATCTGAGAGAGACGGATGGCAGGGAGGGTGAATTCCTCTACTCTCTCACAGATCGGAATGGCCAGGCGCAGGCGATCTATCATGCATGGGCCGCGAAGGGGGTGCATGCGGGGAGTGATACGATCCAGGCACAGGTACATGGACGGGGAGGAAGGATCTTTCGGGTGCAGGGCGAGGTGATGCTCTACGGCATCGCGATGGATGCCAGGGCAGAGAAGGCCTCCCTGGGCAGGGGGGAGAGTACCGGTGTGGCGATCTCGCTCTATGAGGTGACTCCGCAGGGGGGGAGGAGACCCCTTCAGGGCAGAATGATACTGGTCGAGAAGCATCTCCTGCTGGACGGCTTCGTGACGCCTGCAGAATCACTCATTACGGATCCGAACGGGCAGGCCTTCTTCACCTTCACCGCCGGGCAGAGGGTGGGATATGCGAAGATCCCCGTCGTATTCCAGCCCCAGGGGTACACGGATGCGGTGAGACAGTCAGTCGTGATCGAGGTGAAGAGGGATGAGTTCGTCATCCAGATCGACTGGACGGAGGGTGAACACCGGACATATGAGCCATTAAACCCGTATTTTGTCCGCTACGATATTGAGCAGTCCTTCAGGCTCGCCTCGAACACGAAATGGGACCGGCTCTCGCGGAAGGAGCGGACCGATGCCACGCTGCAGTACCAGTACACATACAGATCATGGAACGACGGAATGGAGACCAAGCTCGGATCCTGTCGGGTGACGATCCCTCCCATTACGAACCCCGGCTCTCTGACCGCCTCTGTCTCCGGGCGTTTGAAGGGCAGAGAGGAGGTGAACCGGCTCGTCCGCGAGGACACCAGCGGAAACCTCCTGATAGCGATCAATGCCCTCCCTCTCGAAATACCGCTCACGGGCCAATGGGAGATGGCGTCCGATATGGGACCGGTGGACGTGCTCTGCACGAATCCGTGCTGCACACCACAGGGGTGCCCGTATCCATGTCCGGTTCCCTTTTATACGCCCCTTTCATGGAAGAACTCGAAGAGGTACGATTTTGCCACCGGCGCATTCCGTGAGGAGCTCTCGATCGATTACGGGCCCGACTACTGGGGCCACACCGTCTCGCAGTACAACGTGACAGAGAAGAGTTATGTGCCAAGAAAACTCTCCCCATCGCTCCGTTACCCCCTGGAACAGGTACTCGCTGCCTCTCCACCTGCCAGGGACTGGCTGTACCTGGAGGAGGTGCCGATCGATCCCGAGAGACCGGCCCTGCAGCAGTTCCGCTCGACATATGCTCTCATGAAAAAGACCGGTTCGAACTCATTCGAACCAGTACACCTCACCTATTCCATCTCCTACTGCAGGGAGTTCTGGGCTTCAGAAACCCTGTGCGAAAATTACTGGCGCGATCTCCAGATCAGGGTGGTGAGGGCATGAGGCGGGGGATCTCAACGCTCCTGCTCCTTCTCGCCCTGTTCATGGCACCGGCGGCAGGCGAGACGATCGATGTCTGCCCTGCCGGGTGCGCGCAGGTATCCGTGCAGGCAGCGATCGATGCCGCTTCGCCTCACGACACGGTCTTCGTGCACGAGGGCACATACACAGAGCACCTGAATATCGGAAAGCCGCTCACGCTGAAGGGTGAAGGGGTGCGTACCGTAATTCTCTCGTACAGGGGTGGCACCGATCTCTTCGTGAATGGGAGCGGGGTGGAGGTGGAGAGTATCGCCTTCAGCGGCGAGGGCTACGGCATCTACGCGGTCGCTGTGGACTCTCTCCACATCAGGAACTGCACCTTCATGAATCAGAGCAGCGGTGTGCAGCTCCGGGGGGTGTCAAATGGCCAGCTGGAGGGCAATTCATTCTTTGGGATACGGGGTGCCGCGATCTGGCTTGAGCAGAGCCAGTCAGCGACGATCAGGGGCTCGTATTTCGAGGGATGCAGCGAGGGGATCGGCGCCTCGCACTCTGCGGATCTCTTTGTCGAGGGGAATACGTTCCGGAGATGTCAGAGCGGAATCGCGGCGGGGGACTCGCCCCGTGCCCGCATCGGTGCGAACCTCTTCGAGTCGTGCGAACACGGGATCGTGCTGAGAAACTCCCTGGACAGCCGCATCTTCGGGGATATGTTCAATCACACCGTGCAGCCCATATCCCTCCTGGATTCACCGGCGGCCATCATCGACACGCAGGAGACCTCTCTTCCGATCCAGCTCATGAGATCCGGCGGTAGCATGCTCACACTCGGACGATGGAGGATCGGGTGCGGGGACTGCCGCGTGGAGCCGACCACGATCGGGGCCCCGGAAGGCGCCAGGATGATGGGGAACGCACTGAGCATGACGACTCCCGAAGTTGCGGGCGAGGTTCTGGTCTCCGCCCAGGTGCTGCCGGGTGAGCTGGAGGGACTTGACCTGGAGACCGTCGGGATTCATGTGATCGAGAACGGATCATCCATCCTTATCCCGCAGGACCTTCAGAGGGGTGAGAACCTCACCTTTACGGCATCCTTTGGTAATTCGGGCAGGAAACACGTCCTCGCCATCCTCGGGAGGCCGAAATGGGAATTCCCTGTATTGTTGGGGGCAATCCTCGTGATCGCTGTCGTCGCGGCGGCCATCCTCCTGATCAGACGGAGAGGCTGAGCAGCACCGAGCTGCTTTAGCCCCCTCTCTCCCCCGTGGTTCCCTTCATTCACAGGAATAAGCTGAAAAATAGGGCGATAGAGATTTGAATCGAAACGGATCTCACCACCTGAACACCCCCGCCTCTGCCCCCTCATCCTCCTAGGCACGGGAGACACGCCTTCCCGCGAGAGCATCGCTGGCACCTGCCACGCGACTCATTGAATGGCCCAAATTCTCGATATTCTCCGGATGAACCTGTGCAAGCGGTTCTTTCGCTCCAGCCGGGATTCTCACCGCAGCCGTCGAACTATGGTAGGATCCCCGGTGCCTTTTATCCCCATCCGATCTTCGTCGCGTAACACGTCAAAACATCGAATGGCGATCTGCGAAGGAGCAAAGGGGGATCGTGCCGCTCGATACCGAAGGATGGGGTGAAGGTGCCATAACCACTGGTGCGTCCTTCGGATCCCTCGATGGAATTCATGGGCTTCGGATGACGGAGTTGTTTTCAAAAGCCGGTCCGTTCCCCTTCGAATCGATCATCGGTATGGAATGATCTCTCTCCTCAGAGGGAGCAAGGCCATCCGTGAATCATTTCAGTGATATATCGGGGCTGGTTCGGGAGTGTTCTGAGGAAAGGGATCGGACTCTCTTCATTGCCGGATGAAGGGCGGAGAATGCTCAAAGAGATGTTTTTTACCATGGAATATGACGGCTCTGAACGGTGTGTGAACCGGGATGCATCGAAGGAAAACTGGCGCTGGGGTTAAGATGGATGCCGGCTGCGCCGGCTCGGTCAGGGGATATCCGGTATTAATCGCCTTTATGCCTTCTGGCCCCGGACGATTCCGGATGGATGGACCAACACCGAACGAACCGGAGTCGGCTCTCTCCTCCGTCGAATGTTGAAGCCTGGCTCCTCGTAGAAATGTTTGCCGTCCCCGATCTCTCCCATGGCGTCTTATGGGATCGGGCAGGTCTCTGCCATGGTCGAGACGAAGCAGGAACCGGCGAAGGATGCCCTCACGGGTGCATTCACTCACAATGGTTCCGATTCAAGGTCGGACTCCCGCGCCAGAGAGACGACATCGTTGTCGATGCCACATACCCGACGATATTTCAGGATCATCGGTGTCGTATCCTTCAGGGAGAGGGCAAAGCATGCGTCTCCCCTTACTCGATGAACCATCACATACAGTTCCACACGAGGAGATCGAGGAACGCCCCCCGATCTCTTCCTCGCAGAGCCGCAGGCGAATGCCACGTTCTCTTCCGTACCGGCGCCCGCCCCTTCGATCGCGCCAGTGGTATCTACATGACTCAAACGGACAGACAGAGGGCGAGGAACCCCTCCGTAGGTCGAATGGTGATTATCGAGTGGTGCACTCCCGCACGCGTCCGTATCATGGGTAAAATGCATATCCGGTGGACCTTTTTTCCGAGTGATCTCATCCTCATGCGCTGGAGACTGGAGGCAGGGCATGGAAAAACGAACCCCGTCAGGATCGCCGGTCTTCCGACCCGAGCCGGATTCCTTTGTTCCGATCCGGTCCGACGGTCTTTCTGCATACACCCGGAGTTTTTTGGTTTAGCCCTGCCAATCGATCAGCATGTTCGGGATCTCCACCTACTGCCTCCACTCGGAGCCACTCCCCACGGCACTGGAGCGGATCGCCGCCCTTACCGATAAGGTGGAGATCATGGACGATGGGAATCATTTCATCGAGGATGGGTCGGTGCTCGAGAGCTACAGCGCGGAATTCTTCTTCCACGCACCCTGCCGGAGCGTGAACATCGCCAGCTCTCTCGAGCCCATCCGGAGGGGGAGCGTGGAGGTGCTATCGCAGGCGTTTCGCATGGCGGCGGAGGTCGATGCACCCGTGGTCATACACCCCGGTTACTGGACCTGGAAGGAGGAGCGGGAGAGGGCGCTGCACCAGTTCACCCGATCCCTCGAAGAGCTCCTGGATGCAGCGGAGGAGCTCTCGGTCACCTTCTACGTCGAGAACATGGGCAACTGGGACTACTTCCTCCTCCGCTACCCGGAGGAGGTGGGGCTGATCGACGGGTGCGGCCTTGCGCTGGACATCGGGCATGCACATCTGAACGACTGCCTGGATAAGTTCCTCGAGATGCCCATCGCGCACTTCCACCTGCACGACAACGATGGGAAGGAGGACACGCACTCCGCGATCGGGAAGGGAAATATCGACTTTGGACGGGTGATCGATGCGATGGGAAGGAGCCGCGCCGCCCCCATCGTGGAGGTGGAGACGTACGAGGGGACGGTGGAGAGCCTCGGGGCACTGAGGCGGATGATGCAGGGCAGGACATCCGATAATCCTGAAGATGGCCTCTGAACGGTGGTCAGAGGGCCGGTGGCCGCGCAGATAGACGGGCTGACGCTCCCTTCCGCAGGGTCGCCGATCTCCCGATCGGACTTTTTCGGATCGGCACTGATGAGCCCTTTTAGGCCCGACGATCCATTGAGTTCGGCCTGCCCCCTCTCTTCTCGAGCATACGTTATATCCCGACCTGGAACAGAAGTCCACCCGTGAATTCTGGATTCAGGTTATCGCCCTCGATACTCCTGCCAGACCGAACGCTATCGTGACATGCAGCAGTGTTTTGAATGGCGAACGTATCGCACTCCTGCCATACTCTCCGTGAATGCC
This sequence comes from Methanomicrobiales archaeon, assembly GCA_029907705.1. Lineage (GTDB taxonomy): Archaea > Halobacteriota > Methanomicrobia > Methanomicrobiales > JACTUA01 > JARYLJ01. Next base: position 37,855 of record JARYLJ010000001.1, on the reverse strand, counting down.
ATGGATCGCCCGAAGTTCGATCCGAATAAACGTGGATATCGCGCACAGGAGCGCCTGAACAGCATGAATGGATCCATGCGGCGCCCCCCGGAGCATTCGACGCCACAAAAAACCATGGATATGCCCCCGATCCCGACATCTGAAAATCGACGGAAGCACATCTGGAAAAACCATCGGAAAAAAGGGTACTTTCCTTCGCAAAAGGAGTACGTATCCCCTTCGGTCGATCCGGTTCATGACAGAGGATCAAACGGGATCAAACGGGATCGATTCATCGATGGGGTACTTCGATGGCGGATCGTATCAGCGGTGCATCCTCGAGGAGCATGGTGGCCCAGGTAACGGGGGCGAACCGGATCTGAAACGAGCGCCCATCCGGATTCCAAAAAGGAGGGTTCTTCTCTTCTTCCGAACAACCTCTCATGTCAGGCTGAAGCAGTGGCAGGTCAGGTCGCGTCCCGGTGCAGCACCAGCAGGCGCAGGTTACGACATGTATCTGCAGTCCGGAACGACCTCTATCCACCTGCGCGAGCCCTTCGTTCATCCATCCTCTCGAAGATCACAGGGGTGCAGAGACAGATGCGGAGAGTCCGGAGTCGTACCTACACACGCTGCAGTATCGCCATCCTCGTTTGCATCGCCATATTATTGCTCCCATCCATCTCGGATGCGGCCATCCTCACCGTCTCCCCGGGGAGAAGCATTCAGAGGGCGATCAACAACGCCACGGACGGCGATACGATCGAGGTGAACAGCGGGACATACTTCGAGAACCTGGTGCTGAACCGGAGCGTCACGCTGCGCGGGATCGGCAACCCGATCATCGACGGCCGTTTGAGGATCGGCCAGAACACGATCCTCGTCACCGCGAATGGTGCATTGATCGAGGGCTTCCGGGTGAGGAACGCAACAGAGGCAGGAGTGAACGTCTCGGCAGACGATGTCGTGATACGGGGCTGCGAGGCGGTGGAGAACTACCGGTTCGGCATCGTGGTACACCGGGCGAAGAACACGACGATCTCGAATACTTCCTGCGATCTGAATGCATATCCGGGCTATGGAGGGTATGGGAGGGGTGTATACCTGAGGGGTGCGAACTCCACCACGATAGAGGGGCTGAACGCCACGCGGAACAACGTCTCGGGCGTTCATATCGATGGCTCCTCGGGCACTCTCCTTCGGTGGGGGACGATCATCCGGAGCGGAACCTGCGGTGTGGACGTACAGCGCTCCTCCGATACACGGATCGTCGGTCTCCTCGTCCAGTCCACGGGAGAACGCGAAGGTTACGGCATCCGGGCAAGGGACTCGGGCAATATCACGATCGAGTCCTGCACTCTAAACGATACCTTCTGGGCAGGCGCCCACCTGGAGAACGTCTCCGGTGCATCGCTCCAGGGAAACACCATCTCGCAGACGAGATTCCACCTCGGGTACGGCATATACCTGGAGCATTCGAACGATGTGTGCATCTCAGGCAATTACCTGACCGACTCGGGTTATGGCATCTGGGTGAACGCATCGGGTTCCGCATCCCCCATCCGCATCTTCCTGAACAGCTTCATCCGCGACACCACCGCCGCGAGGAGCGCCTCGTCCATCGCCTCGTGGGTCTCGCCGGAACTGGAGTACGGCTACCTGGGTGGCGTATACACGAACACGACCGGCAACTACTGGGACGCCTTTGCTTCGACGGATTCGGACGGCGACGGCATTCTGGATATGCCGTACGAAGATGTGGAGATCCTCGATCCGCATCCACTCGCAGGTCCGCATCCCCTCTATCTTGTCCCTCCGCCTCCCGATACGATCCCGCCCTCGGGTGTGGTGAACCTGACGAATGCCACATACGAAGCAACTTCGATACGCTGGATCTGGGAGGATCCACCGGATGCCGATCTCTCGCACGTGGAGATCTACCTGGACGGTTCTCTCCGGGGGACGGTGGAAAGGGAGAAGATGTCGTTTCGGGCAGACGGTCTGGAGCCGGCGAGAGCCTATGAGCTGGGGACGAGGACCGTGGACCTGAAAGGGAACGTGAACGCCAGCTGGGTGAACCATACGGCGATGACGGCAGAAGCAGCGGTGCCCGAGACGACCCCGAGCTGCACGCCCACGATCACCCCCGAGGGCACGCCGATCCCGGAACCGAGCCCTTCGCCGAGCCCCGAACCCACACCATCGCCTCTGCTGGATGACAACGTTCCGCCGCGCTGCCCGGCTGGAGTGCATGTGACGATGGCGAGCAGCGGCTCCTTCACACTCGCATGGGCGGATCCCCCGGATACGGACCTCTCGCACCTCATCGTGTACCTCGACGGCCAGAGGTCAGGAGAGGCGAATATTGGGACGGAGGCATGGACCTTTCCGGGACTCCAGCCGGGAGTGTCGTACCATGTGCGCCTCACGCCTGTGGATCTGGCAGGGAATGCGAACGAAAGCTGCGCCGCATACGTGGTCAGGACCCATGATGCGGAGGGATGGCCCTCCTCCAGCGATGGGGGCGGAGATGAAACGCATCTCGCACCAGCCGCAACTGTCACGCCGCTGCTCTCTCCCGCGGCAGCGCCGTCCACAACGGGCCCCTCCGCCACTCAAACGCCGGTGCCGGTATCCACCGCTTACAGGGGTGGGGATCAGAGCGGAGGATGCGAAGCCGCCGAAATCTGCATTACGGATGGAAATGCGGAGGAGATCGCCCCACTAGAAGCGCCAATGCCGGAGCAGGAGGGTCAAACATCTCATGCACGCTTTATTCTCCCATCCATCGGGGTGGCGATGCTCGCCGGCGGGGGTTATCTGCTTTACCGACGGGGGAAGAACTGATTTTTCTAAGATACTGCCGATCTTCCTGTCTCAGTTCCCCCGACCCTCCCTCAGATCATCACATGCTCCCCGTACGCTCCGGGGGGCTCTGCGGCACTCCGATTCCTGTGCTCTGGCCCTCCGCCATGCGCCTCCCGCGGGTCATGCCTCCCCGAACGTGCACGCATATCGCAGAGGTTTCATTCACGTCGCCACCGCCTTCCTGAAACGCCACCATGCGAGGAGGAACATGAGGGCGGCGAAGAAGACCAGGATACCGAAGGAGGTTGCCACCTCCTGCACCGTGTAGGTGTAGTGCACCCCGAGCGCATAGAAATCCCCGCCGATCGCGAAGTACCTGATACCGGTGACCATATGGGTGAGTGGGTTTCCTGCGGAGAACATTCGGAGCACCTCCGGGAACGCATCGATCGGATAGAGTGCATTGGACGCGAAGAAGATCGGCATCGTGAGGAGGGTGATGATCCCCTGCAGCCCTTCGGGGGACTCCATGCTGATCGCGATTGCGCTGGAGAGGAAGAGGAAACCGAGGGAGAATGCCGCGACGAACGCGAAAAGCCCTATTACGCCTGTAATCAGCTCCGGCACCGTGTAACCCGCAAAGAACCTCACGCCGAGCAGGATGCCGATACAGGCGATGATCCCCGCCTGGATGAAGGACTTCGTCATCCCCGAGAGGCCGACGCCGACGATGATGCTCTCCCTCGGGAGCGGACTTGCCAGTATCTCCCGCATGAGGCCCCAGTTCTTGTCGAAGAGGAAGACGATTCCGCCGTACAGGCTGGTGAAGAGTGTGGTCATCGCGATCACCCCGGCGCAGAGGAAGGTGAGGTAGCTGACCACGTTCGCATCCGGTGGCAGAGGCAGGGAGGCGGAGAAGCGGTCGAAGTTGCTGGACATCGCAATGCCGAAGAACGCGAGCCACAGCGCCGGCTGAACCAGGGAGGAGACGAGGAGCGTCCTGAACCTGAAGAAACGGAGCATGTCACGCCAGTAGATCGTCAGAAATCCGAATTTGACGACCGCCCCCCTCTCTGTGCCCCCATCTCCCGTTCTCTCTGCTCTACCCACTGCTGCCATGCTACCGCCTCCTCGCTGCCGTGTTCACCGGCCTTTCGCTCTCCCTGATCTCCCTGCCTGTGTGGTGCACGAATACATCGTCCATCGATGGTTTCTTCAAGTTAACAGTGTTAATCATGATGCCGTTGTGGAGCAGCCTCCTCATCATCACAGGGAGCGCCTTCGTCCCATCGCGATCGATCATCACGAGCAGACCCTTCCCCTTGGGTTGTATTCCCCTGACGCATGCCATCTCCCCCAGTTTTTCGATGGTTCTGCCCTGTTCGCTGGTCTCGAGGTACACGATATCCTCGCCCAGTGCATTCTTCAGCTCCCAGGGCGAGCCTTCCGCCACGATCTTACCGCGGTCGATGATGCCTATCCTGCCGCTCAGCTGGTCCGCCTCGTCCATGTAGTGGGTGGTGAGGAAGATCGTCGTGCCGTTCCTGTTTATCGCCCTGATGTACTCCCATATCTTCAGCCTCGTCTGGGGGTCGAGGCCGATGGTGGGTTCGTCCAGGAAGAGCACCTCGGGGGCGGTCATCAGACCCCTCGCGATCTCCAGCCTTCTTTTCATCCCCCCCGAGAGGTGCTTCGTGAGGGTGTCCCTCTTCTGCTCCAGCTCCACGAGCGCGAGGAGCTCGTCGATCTTCTCGCGCCGCTCCTGCTTCGGCATCCCGTATATCCTTCCGTGGAACTCCAGTATCTCCCATGCGGTCATGTCCCTGTCGAGGGTCACCTCCTGAAAGACGATCCCGATCACGGATCTCACCCCGGCCGGATCTGCGGTTACATCAAATCCGGCCACCTCGACCTGACCCTTCTGGAGGGGCAGCAGGGTGGTGAGCACATTGATGGTCGTGCTCTTTCCTGCCCCGTTCGGTCCCAGGAACGAGAATATTTCGCCCCTTTTTACGGAGAAGCTGATGTCGTCGACCGCCGAGAAATCCCCGAACGAGTGGGAGAGGTGATCCACACGGATGATCTCCTCGCTCATCTCGTCCCCACCTTTGGGATCATCCGGTCATGCAGTACCGTGCGAGCACCACCCCGATACAGCCCCTCTTTTCTGTCATCCTGACCTGCATTGCACGCCGGCGCTCATTCGGAGTCGTAGAAGAAGGTGACATCGAAGTAAACCACCTCCCTTTTTCCGCCTGCCAGTTCGATGGTGAGGATATCATAGTGCCTCTCGTCGTGCTCCTCGTGCATGCACTTCGCCAGGCGCCAGTCCTTCCCCTGCTCTCCGAATCGTTCCGCGATGTACCGGTATTCCGCCGCGATCCCCTCCATCTGCTTGTCCACATCCCGTATCACGACCGCCTCTCCCATGCTCCTCCCGCTGTGGCGGCTGACCGTGGCCATGCGCATCCCTACCTGTACTTTTCATCCGGCCTGCATATCGTTAACGATGATGCACCTCTCTATGGCCGAAACGACACCACCGATCGATGACCCGGCAGGGTTTCACCTGCGATGCACTTCATGGCAGCCACACCGTCAGGGCAGAGTCGTGCGATCGTCCGAATCGTCTCCGATGGAGGGCAAATCCGATGGAAAACCTGATCATTCCCCGGGACCATCTCAGGAGAGATGCAGGCCGTGATCCTAGCCGCCGGAGAGGGGAGGAGGATGCGCCCCCTCACATCGCACCTGCCGAAGGTGATGCTCCCGATCGCGAATGTACCCATACTCGAACACGTATTGAGCCAGGCGAGGGATGCCGGCTGCGAGGAGATCGTCCTCGTCGTCGGTTACGGGGAGGAGAGCGTGAGGGAGCATTTCAAAGACGGCTCCGCCTTCGGCCTTTCGATCAGCTATGCCCCCCAGCGGAAACAGCGGGGCACCGCGGATGCACTCCTCGCCGCCTCCCATCTGCTGGAGGATCCATTCCTCCTCCTGAACGGGGACGCCCTCCTGCGGGCAGAGGATCTCAGGGCGATGCTCGCGGCAGAACCACCGGTGCTCGCGACTGCGCGCTCCGACCACCCATGGGACTACGGCGCAGTGGAGGTGGAGGGTGGCCATGTGACCTCGCTCAGAGAGAAGGAGGCGGCCCCATCCACCCAGCTCGTGAATGCGGGCGTATATCTCCTCGGGGCAGATATCGTTCCGATCCTCTCCTCGCTGACGCCCTCGCCCCGCGGAGAGCTCGAGCTGACGGACGCCCTTCTCCATTACATCCGGGAGAGGGGACTCGCTGCATTCGCCCTTTCGTACTGGCGGGACATCGGCCACCCATGGGATCTCCTGGACGCGAATGCGGAAGCGCTGGCAGAGCTCAGGTCCGTGAGAGAAGGGGTGGTGGAGGAGGGCGTCGTCCTGAAGGGGCGGGTGAGCATCGGGAGGGAAAGCACGATCCGATCGGGGACCTACATCGAGGGCCCCTGTATCATCGGGAACGACTGTGTGGTGGGGCCGCACGCCTATATACGCGGTTCCACATCCATCGGCGACGGCTGCCACGTGGGTCACTGCACAGAGCTGAAGAATACCATACTGATGGCAGGGACGAAGCTCCCTCACTTCAACTACGCGGGGGACTCGGTCATCGGCAGAAGGTGCAATCTCGGTGCAGGAACGAAGATCGCGAACCTGAGGCACGACCGGAGGGAGGTGCTCGCCGGCGGGAAGAGCACCGGAAAGGTGAAGTTCGGGGCCATCATAGGCGATGATGTGAAGCTCGGGATCAACTGCTCGGTGAATGCGGGCAGCGTCCTCGGCTCCGGGACCATCGCCGCGCCCGGGGCGATCATTGAGGGGACATACGGCGAGGGGAGCGTGGTGAGGTAGATGCAGGCAGTCGTGCTCGCCGGCGGTGAGGGGAGCCGCCTGAGGCCCCTGACGAAGAACCGGCCGAAGGCGATGATCCGGGTGGGCAACCGGCCGATTCTCGCCTCCACCCTGGATGCGCTCTTGAAGAACGGCATCAGGGAGATCGTCGTGGTCGCCGGATACCGCTCCGAGCAGGTGCTGGACTATCTGGGCAGGCTCGAACTCGAGGTGGATGTGGTGATCCAGGAGAGGCAGCTCGGAACCGCGCATGCACTCGCCTGTGCGAGGGACAGGATACACGGGGATTTCCTCGTCCTGCCCGGGGACAACTGGATCGATGCCGCCTCCATCGCGAAGATCAAGGGGGAGAGGAACGCGATGCTGGTGAAGGAGCACGCCCATCCATCCAACTTCGGCGTCGTCCGGATCAGGGACGGCAAGGTGGTGGGGATCCGGGAGAAGCCGACAATCCCCACCGAGCAGACCGTCAGCACCGGCATCCTCTCGCTCACCCCCTCCTTCTTCGACTGCATGTTCACGACCGAGATACCTGACGCGCTGATGGAGATGATCGCGAGGGGGATCGAGATCAGGGCGATCGAGGCGGAGCAGTGGCACGACGCCCTGGTGCCCTGGGATCTGCTGAGGATGAACGCCCTCCTCCTCCAGAGGACGAAGAGCCTGCGTGCCGGGACGATCGAGAGGGGCGCCACGATCCGGAACCATGTGGCGATCGGCAAGGGAAGCGTCATTCACCCGTCCACCACGATCGTGGGCCCCTGCGTCATCGGCAAGGATGCGAGGATAGGGCCGAACGTGACGGTCATGCCGAACACGAGCATCGGATCGAGGGTGACGATCGAACCGCACGCGCTGGTGTCGGATTCGATCGTGATGGATGACGTCACCGTCGGTTCCCACTGCTCGATTGTCTCTGCGGTGATCGGGGAGGGCTGCACACTGGAGAAGCATGTGAGCACCGTGATCGCCAGATCCCCCTTCCGGATCGGGGATACGCACTGGGAGGCGGAGTTCGGCGCGATCGTGGGGGACCATGTGGATATCGCCCCCTTCACCGTGCTGAAGAACTGCATCGTGGGCAACGATGTCACCATCGAGGAGGGCAGGACGATCCGGGGCACACTGCCCGACAATTCCTGTGTGATGTAGAGATGTGCGGGATCATCGGTTATATCGGTCACAGGGAGGCGGCACCCGTCCTCGTGGGGGGGCTGAAGGCGCTGGAGTACCGTGGCTACGACTCCTTTGGCCTCGCCACCATGGGCGGCGATATCCAGATCCTGAAGAAAAGGGGAAAGATCTCCGAAGGGATCCACCAGGTGGATGCACTGGAGGGGCGGATCGGGATCGGGCACACGCGATGGGCCACCCACGGCGAACCGAGCGATCCGAACGCACATCCGCACACGGACTGCCATGGGCGGATCGCGGTGGTGCACAACGGCATCATCACGAATTACGCGGCGCTGAAGGAGGAGCTGCTCGCGAGGGGACACCGGTTCACCTCCGAGACCGACACGGAGGTGATCGCCCACCTCATGGAGGAGTATGGCAGGGGCGACTCCCTCGCCGCTCTGAGGGATTCGCTCCGCCGGCTCGAGGGGACCTATGCACTCCTGGTCATGGTGAGCGGCGAGGACCGCATACTCGCCGCCCGGCAGAAGAGCCCGCTGGTGCTCGGGCTGGGGGATCGGGAGACACTCGCTGCATCGGACGTGGTCCCGCTGCTGGAGTACACAGGGAAGGTGGTCTTCCTGGATGACGGGGATATCGCCATCCTCGCCCCCGATGGGGTCTCCATCGTCAGCGATGGCGGGCCTGTGACGCGACCGATTGAGAGGATCAGCTGGCAGCGGGAGCAGGCGAGGAAGGGCGGTTACCGGCATTTCATGCAGAAGGAGATCTTCGAGCAGCCGATCGCGTTCTTCGAGACCCTGAAGTCGCTCGATCGGAGTGCGATTCTCTCTCTCTTCAGGGGGAGGAGGGAGCTGACGATCCTCGCCTGCGGCTCCTCGTACCACGCCGGCCTCGTGGGCAGGCAGCTCCTCGAGGGGATGTGCAGGATGCCCGTGAGGGTGGAACTCGCATCCGAATTCAGGTACTCCCCCATCGCCATGGGGAACACGGCAATCGCCATCTCGCAGTCGGGCGAGACCGCCGACACCATCGCGGCACTGGAGCATGCAGAGGCGATGAACTGCGAGACGATCGCGATCACGAACGTGCAGGGGAGCAGCATCACGAGGATCGCAGACCACGTGATATTCACCCGCGCCGGTCCCGAGATCGGGGTGGCGGCGACCAAGTCATATATCGCACAGCTGGGGGTCTTCATGGCGATCGCCGCATCGCTTGCCGGGGATGCGGAGACGGAGAGGGCGCTGATGGGCGCCCACCGTGCACTGGAGAGGGCCCTCCACCAGGATTACACGCAGGCGGCAGAGCTCTGTTCTGGTGCACGCTCCCTCTTCTTCATCGGAAGGGGGCTCTACTATCCGGCGGCGATGGAGGGGGCGCTGAAGATGAAGGAGATCTCGTACATACATGCGGAGGCGTACGCGGCAGGGGAGCTGAAACATGGCCCTCTCGCCCTCCTCACGCCGGAGACGCCGGTCGTGGCGATCTGCACCTGCGACGATACGCGCGAGGCGATGCTCTCCTCGATGAAGGAGGTGAAGGCACGTGGGGCCCCGCTCATCGCGATCGGAGAGGGGAAGGATCCGGACCCGCGGAACGTGGCCGACATCTTCATCCCGATCCCCTGCACGCATGCCTTCCACAAGCTCCTGCAGGTGACGGTCGTCCTCCAGCTCCTCGCCTACCATACGGCGTCCCTCCTCGGGAGGGAGATAGATCAGCCGCGCAACCTGGCAAAGAGCGTCACTGTCGAGTGATTTGAACTGCAGAGCAGTACGCTGCACCGTTTCTGCCAGTTTTTTCTCGAATGATGGCAAAGCAGATCCCATGCGCTATGCGGTCACGGGCGGTGCAGGTTTCATCGGCTCCCACCTCGCCAGGGCGCTGCTCCCCGCGCACGAGGTGGTGATCGTGGACGACCTCTCCTCCGGCAAAAAGAGCCGGATCGAGCGGCTCCACGCATCCGGGGCACTCACCCTCTTCAAGGGCAGTGTGACCGATCGATCGCTGCTTGCGAGGGCGTTCGAGGGGGTGGATGGCATCTTCCATCTGGCGGCGCTCGTCTCCGTTCCCCGTTCAGTGGCACAACCGCTCCTCTCCCACGAGGTGAACCTGACGGGGACGCTCAACGCGCTGATAGCAGCGAGGGAGAGCGGTGTGGAGAGGTTTGTGTTCGCCTCATCCTCCGCGGTGTACGGGGAGAGCGAAGACCTCCCACTCCACGAGGCGCTCGAACCCCTCCCTGCATCACCGTACGCGGTGACGAAGGTGGGCGGAGAGCAGTACTGCCGCCTCTTCTCCTCTCTCTATGGCCTCTCCACCGTCTCGCTCCGGTACTTCAATGTCTTTGGTCCCGAACAGGATCCCTCCTCGATGTATGCTGCCGTGATCCCCGCCTTCATCGGGCGTCTCCTCGCAGGCGAAAGGCCGGTCGTTCACGGCGACGGCCTCCAGACGAGGGACTTCGTCTACGTGAAGGACGTGGTCGCCGCGAACCTGCTTGCGATGAGGAGCAGGAGCGAAGGGACCTTCAACATCGGATCAGGCCGGGCGACCAGCATCCTGGAGCTGCTCCACACCATCAGGCAGCTGACCTCCGCGCGGGTAAAACCCCACCATGGACCGCCAAGGGAGGGGGATGTCCGCCATTCCGTGGCGGATATCTCCCGTGCAGCGAGGGAACTGGGTTTTTCCCCTGCATACACCCTCGAGGAGGGGCTTCGCGAGACGATCGCATGGTTCAGGGAGCACCATCGATCCGCATAGGTCTCGCCGCCGGCGCCCCCGACTGCGACTCCCCCCTCTCTGTCCAGGATTGAACTTTGCGATCGCGTAGACCTGCCGAAAACATGACAGGGATATGGTGCGTCCCTCATCCGGAAAATGCATGCATGCGATCATCATGTCCGATCTGGCCGCAAACATGCGAACGATATCGCATATCCCCGATATTCGCCTGTATTGTTATCCGGGGTTATGATACATACCTGTGCTCGGGAAAATGAAAGACAGGGGAACCCCGGTGCACCTGCATGAATCGAGGACTTAAAAACGATAGAATGACGAAGAAAGAACCGGTGATACCTTCACCGGTCGTTCTTCCCGCTGACGTAGTCCAGCACCCGGTCCCAGATGACGATCAGCCCGGGTACCAGCACATACGACAGCACCCCTCCGCCCACGAATATGAGGACGATGAGTATCTCGTTGTCCATCTCCCTCCTCCCGAAGGTGTGGAAGGGTCAGTACCCCTCCATTGTCGATACGTTCTTTACACGAGACCGCACCCCCCGTCTGCATGGGGGGCATCACCATCTCTCCCTGCGATGCATCTGCCCCTGCACCGCGTGAAATCCGCGGTCAGGCGAGTTCAGGCACGGTATCCGCCCAGGTCTCGACCCTCGCCCTAATCGCATCGTCCTCGTAAGAGGATATCCTGACCCGCCTCCTCGAGAACGTGACGAGATAGTCCTCGCCGTTCGGATCGTGGCACCTGAGCTGACAGGAGTACGACTCACGCTCACTGTCACGGACAGGATCCCCGCCCATGGCAGCCACCAGATCTGTATCCCCCATGATGTCCGCGGCACAGGCGTTGAATCCGGCAACGTTCGGCGCCCGTGCAGTAATCGTGCCCACACGCCTTCCTGCATCGTCCTCGTAATTGACGCGCACGGTGTAGCTCTCTCTTCCCCTCACGACACCCGGAACGAGCACGCCGTTCTCCTCGTAGTCGACGCACTCGAACGGGTTGTCCGCAAGGACCTGCCCGATGATCGCATCGAACGCGGCGATGTTCGCGATCGGCGATCCGAGCTCCCTCACCGAGGTCTTCGTCACCCCGGTCTGGACAAAATCTGCCATCTTCTTCACCCTCCAACCAGTCTTCTCAGCCATGGACCTCTCTGCTGCCGTCCGCACATGGCCGGCAGCACCACTCTTCGAACACCCTCCGCCGGCCTGCCTGCCAGGGAGGGTATCGCCGGGAGAGGCTGGTCCGATCCCGCCCGGCACCCATGATGTGGGAGGGGGGCATATATGAGGTACCGGCGGAGGAGGGGTGAAAGTGAAAAAACATATAAAGAGAGCCAGACCCTGTTCTTCTGGGTTGCAGGCCCCCTCCTTCTCACACATCGAAGCGATGCACCGAAGAGGAGCCACCGTCCCGTTCTCGAGGATCCAAAGTATCATTGTCCAACACCTCTGCCGCACTCTTCCGCCTTCCCTGCTGCCGGGGATCGAAGGTCGCTGCGTCCAGCAGCGGCGAATCGATCGCGGCGGCTTCCGCACCATGGGCGCCATGGCCGCCTGCCCCGATCGACGATCTGGTAAACGGGCGCCCATGCGTCAGGAATACAAGCCTCTCCACCCCTGCATTCCAACGATCCGCAGGGGATCAATCTGCCGAAGCACTGATAACGCATCGCATTCAACAGCTGAGGATAAAAAACGTCAGGGAATCCGATGGGGAGGCATGCGTGGAGGGGATGACGGCAAATAGCAGCGGCAGGCCGCCGTTCCTTGAATTCGAAAACGTAAGCGTCGTGAAGGGGGGCAGGAGACTCCTTGACCGAATATCGCTCCAGATCCACGAGGGAGAGAGGATCGCCGTACTGGGCCCCAATGGATCGGGAAAGACCACCCTGATACGGACGATCAGCAGGGAGTATTATCCAGCCGCAGGCGATGGCACCATCTTCCGTGTGATGGGCAGCGACCTCTGGATGGTCGCGGATCTCAGGCGTTATTTCGGGGTCGTCTCGGGCGAACTGCAGTCCTCCTTCCACCGGGGGATCACCGGGAGGGAGGTGATCCTCTCGGGCTTCTTCTCCAGTGCGGACCTCTTCCACCGCCGGATCACGCCCGAAATGGAGGAACGGGCGGAGGAGCTGATCCGGCTCCTCGGCGTGTGCGGCCTCGCAGACAGGAGGATGGACCGGCTCTCCGCCGGGGAGGCGAGGAGGTTCCTCATCGGGAGGGCGCTCGTCCATTGCCCGTCCTTCCTCCTCCTGGACGAACCCACGACAGGCCTCGACCTGCAGGGGATCCATCTCTTCAGGAGTACCCTCAGGCGGATCTCCGGATCCGGGGTCGGGATCATCCTCGCCACCCATCAGCTCCACGATATCATACCGGAGGTAACCCGCGTCCTCCTGATGAAGGGCGGAAGGTTCGTTCTGGACGGCCCGAAGGAGGAGGTCATGCAGGATGCGCACATCTCCGCACTCTTCGGGGTGCCCGTCAGCGTGAAGAGCGAGGAGGGGTGGTATCATGCGACATCTTTCTGAGCTCTTCAGGTGCCATGTACGGTGATCAGGGTGCAGGATCACACCCCACCGCCGTGTGAGGGGATCTGAGGGGTGGGAACCCGCAGGCCCCGGGCATCCCGTCATGCAGGTGCGACGAGGGTAGACGACCGGGGGAAACGTCAGGCGGGGGTCGGCAGCGCGAAAGAGTGAAATACCAAAAAAAGGGTTATCTGCCCCCGATACGCCTTCTCGCCAGGAACAGGGCGATCGCCGACATGCAGAGGAGGATATCTCCGGTGATGGGCATCCCGCTCTTCGTCGCCTCCGGTGCGGTGACGATGCGGAACGCGGCATCGGATCTGTCCTCTGCTGTGTTCAACCCGTCCGTCGCCCTCACACGGACCAGGTACCCGCTGGAGGGCGCCAGAGCGCCGGTATCGATCGCGTACTCACGCTCGCGGAGATCGATCTCCAGCGGGATCCAGGTACCGCCGCCATCGCTGCTGATCGCGACCCCGTAGTAGAGCGGATCTCCATCGCGGTCGCTCCCCTCCCAGGTGATCGAGTGCCTATCCCCTGCACCCAGACCTCCCCGCCGTTCGGCGAGACCAACTTCACCTCCGGGGCATGGGGGGGACCTCCCGGCGTGCGGCCAACCTCCCCGCAGGATCCCTCAGCTCGATCGCCCTCGTGCCCTCCACCCAGGCAAGCGTATAGGCAAAGCCCGTTCACGTGAGGGGACGGCTCCCCGACTCCGGTTCAGTGGCGGTCTCCTCGAAGACCGGATCGAAGCCGGCCGTCCCCAGCTCGCGCCCCGAGGCATCCAGGAGGAGGAACCTGTATCCTCCCTCCGTGCCATAGGGCAGATCAGGTCTCGCATTTGCGGTTCTGATGAACGGATCGAGCGACACACGCCCATCCCTGCAGATCTCCCCGCTCACCAGCATCCCCTCCGGATCCCGTGCATCCGCGAGGCGCGTGACGAGGTTCAGGTAACCATCGGGGAAGGATCCCCCGCTGTCCCTTCTCACCGGGTCCATCCGGACCCAGCAGTAGGGGGCGTAGTTGGAGAAGTCCATGTAGTAGCAGCGCCGCAGCCACTCGTTCTCGGCCCAGTCACCGTCCGCGGAGGACCAGGAGGGTGGAGGCTCCTCCCGCGGGTACGCCTCCCAGGCGTTCACCCAGAAGCCCTCGCTGCTCCGGCAGGTGCGGCAGTCCGCCTCGTTGCTCCCGCACCCGTAGCAGTCGTGGGCGGAGGCGACGCTCGTGATATGGCTCGCCTCGTGGGCCAGGTTGTGGATGTTCGATGTGCTGTTCCCGATCAGCACCGCCCTCGTGTCCCAGGAGACCGTGCCTCCGCAGCAGCCACAGGTGACCCCCACCGCCCAGTCGAAATCGCTGCCCGCCAGACGGTAGAGGAGGGTCAGGAACCGGCTCCGCGAGGTGTTGGAGAGGTTGAAGACGATGTCCGTCTGCGGCATGATCGTGTAGCTGACCTTCTCCTCCGCGAGCGGAAACGTCCCCACCAGGTATTCCAGGTTCCGCCGGATTGCATCGTTCACGTCCCCGAAGGAGGGCCGGCTCTCGAGCCCCGGCGGGCAGACACCGGGCTCGTCCACGCCGCCGATGACACGGAATACAGCGAAACTGTAACCCCTCGTGACCGTCGTCGGGTACACGGGCGAACTTCAGCGGTTGTTTTCCTCGTTCCTCTCCCGCACCAGATCGTCCGGATCGATCGATACGGCGAAGGATGCCCTCTCTGCAACCGGCTTTGGCATCACCCGGACGTCGGGCCCCCGCACGATGCCATCCCGCCACCCGGAAACGAGCGTGCCGGCGATCGCAGGTGTGGCGGAGAAGGCCAGATCCCTCCTCCAGTCAGGAATGACCGGCAGCATCACGCTGAAGTTCCTCGCGTTCGCCGGGATCCTGACCGGCCCCCACACCTCCGGATAGGACCAGCCCGCCGGCACACCTCCGACCGTGCTCCCGGAGGAGAGGACCGTCCCTCACTCCGACGGATTCAGGTGGAGCCCCAGCTTCGCCTCCACGGCGTACGGGAAGGTGGAGCTGACATTCACCCGGAAGGCGGTACCCTTCCCCCTCACCAGCGGGGCGCCATAGAGCACCTGCACCGGTGCCGCTCCCTCTATCAGGAGATCCCCATCTCCCTCCGGGAACTCCCGATGGTAACTCCGTACAACTCCGTTCCCTGCCCGATCGCAGGCGCTCACCTCGAGGTCCAGTATCATCCTCCTGCTCGCGGGCTGGTAGGGCACCGTGAATTCGCATGGTGATTCGTTGCAGCTGACGCGATACAGGAGGTGCACATCGACGGGCACCCGTTCCAGGGGCACCTTCCCGTCCGAGGTATAGTACTCCACGGTCAGATTGACCCCCGCGCTGATACGCCTGATCCCTCCCGGATCCTGTGCCCTCATATTGATCGTCCAGTTCCCCTGCCCCATGTGCTCCGCCGGCGGGACCGGCGGGCCGAACGCGATCCCAATATCGGGGACACGGTTGTCCGGCTGGACGTACCTGATGTCGTAGGCGTCCTCGCTGCTGCCATTCATGACGAAGGGCGTGCTCTTCGCGTACTCCCAGCTCCCCTCCCATTCGCAGGCGTCTCCTCCGGCATGATAGACCGGCCTCACCTGGTATGTCCCGAAGCAGTCCACTGAGACCCTGTATGCGAGGAAAGAGGGGAGATCTCCGGCATATGCCGGAGTCGCCTCCAGGATCACGGGCGCGGCACCGCTCTTCGGGCGGTACGCACCGGGGAAGCAGGTGAAGGGCGGTGTCGCCAGGCAGCTCGCCGGAATGTACTCCATCTCCTGCACGCTCACCCTGATTGAGGAGGGATCGTGCGTAAACCCCGTGATACGGCCCGAGAGGGTGCAGGCAGCCACCCCCGCTCCCGGCGCGACCACCGTTCTTTCGGCCGAAATCGCCGTCGCCTTTGATGGCGGCTTCCCATAGCAGTACCGCTCCGCACCATCGACGATCGCGCAGACGCTCTTATCGCCTCCGCAGAGTTCCGCATACCCTGCCCTCGCTGCGCTGAAGGGGTCCAGGCACTCGCACCCTTCAGGGCATCGTTCCACCTTCCGGAAGCAGTAACGCGCTGCACCGTCTGTGGTCCCTCCGCAGGGTTGACGGCAGCCATCGCAGCAGGAGTACCCCTTCCCCTCTGCCTCCGCCGCATCCATGCAGGCGCAGTCCGCAGGACAGGGGGCGTAGCTGGCTTCCACCCGCACGGTCGTGTCGAAACAGTACATTGGCTGCTGCGTCGCATCGAAGCCGCAGGGTATCCGTTCTTCCGCGCAACGAGAAAACCCCTTCGCCTCACCGTCCGCTTCGCGGAGGCATGCGCATCCCGAGGGGCACCGGGGGTTCGGAGTGGCCACCGTAGGTGGAGTGGTCGTTTGGGGGATCACATAACAGTACATGGGGTTCTGGTTCGCGTCGTACCCGCAGAGCGTCTGCCTGTCAGCGCAGAGGGCGGTGTATCCCTTCGCCTTCGCGTCCGCCCCGTTCAGGCAGGCGCAGCCGGAGGGGCAGGGCACCACCGCGTACGCATGGCAGACGACGAGGAGGAGCAGCGCCAGGAGGAGAGCAACCCTCCGGATCTTCCCCGTCCCAAAAGAACCCGCCATGCTTTCCAACCCTCTGAAGAATCAGAATATCACCAGAACAGTGGAAATCCCTCGAATCGGTTCATCTGAGCACAAGAGCCGTTTGTGCCGGCTGTCTGATAAGATTTGTGGAAACGATGGCCTTGGGCGGTCTGGATACGCCGGCAGATGAATCGCGTCTCCTCTCATCTCTTGTTCAGGGCCTTCACGTCCACGATCGTGCAGCAACGGCACACGTCCCTCCCCGCAGGCGGGCGGAGGACTGCGCCACATCCCCAGCCTGGAGGAGCAAGAGGCTACAGAGATGAAAACGGGACGATATGGAGCGGTGAGATCCCTCCATTGCCTCCTGAAGCAGGATGCCCTCTGCCTTTGTCCGCGAGAACCTCCGCCTGGCGGGCGACCACCGTCCGAGAGACGAGCCGCATGCGCCCTCGTTCAGCAGCTAGATATTATATGCGATATATAAGATCTACGTGTGATGATTACTGACCTGATTGAATATGGGATAAATTCCATCGGTGAGGGGAGCCGGATCTTCCCTCCCGTCACGCTGGGCTTTCCCTCTCGGGAACGGCTGGGGGAGGAGGGTTACCCCGGAGCGACCCTCGGCAGGAATGCCCTCATCCGTTCGGGCACCGTCATATACTGCGACGTGGAGATCGGGGATGATTTTCAGTGCGGCCATGGGGTGCTCATCCGAGAGCGGACCAGGATCGGCCAGAAGACCTCGGTCGGATCGATGAGCGTCATCGAGGGGTACACCGCGATCGGCTCGGAGGTGAGGATCCAGAGCATGGTCTTCGTCCCCACGCATACGACGATCGAGGACCGCGCCTTCATCGGCCCCCATGCGGTGCTGCTGAACGACCGGTATCCGCCTCTGGGGAGGCCCTCGCTCAGGGGGCCATGCATCATGGCAGGGGCGGCGATCGGCGGAAACTCCACGGTGCTGCCTGGCGTGACGGTGGGCGAGGGTGCGGTGGTCGCCGCCGGCGCGGTGGTGACGCACGACGTTCCGCCCCGGACGCTCGCCATCGGGGTCCCTGCCCGCTTCAGACCTCTGCCGGAGGAGATGAGCCCCCGATGATCCGGGTGCCCATCGCAAAACCCCTCACCGGCGAGGAGGAGGCGGCTGCGGCAGGCGAGGTGATCAGGTCAGGGATGCTCGCGGCGGGGGAGCAGGTGAGGCGGTTCGAGGAGGAGTTCGCCGCCTACTGCGGAACCGGGCACGCGGTGGCGACCAGCAACGGCACCACCGCGCTGCATGCCGCCCTGCTCGCGGCCAACGTGGGCGAAGGCGACAGCGTGATCGTGCCGGCCTTCACCTTCTTCGCGACCGCAAGTGCAGTCTCCATGACCGGCGCGAGGCCGAAGTTCGTCGATGTGGAGATGGACACCTTCAACATCTCCCCCGATGCGGTGGGAGAGGCGGTCGATCGGCATACGAAGGCGATCATCGGAGTCCACCTCTTCGGCCAGCCCTTCGACGTGAAGGGCATCCGCGACCTCTGCGAGGACCACGGGATCGTCCTGATCGAGGATGCAGCGCAGGCGCATGGAGCGGTGTACCAAGGGAGAAGGGTGGGCGGACTGGGTGCGATGGCCTGCTTCTCCTTCTACCCGACGAAGAACATGACCACGGGGGAAGGGGGGATGGTGACGACGGACGACCGTGCATATGCGGAGAGGATACGGATGATCATCAACCACGGGCAGAAGGAGAAGTACCTCCACGCGATCCTCGGTTACAACTACCGGATGACGGATATCGCCGGTGCGATCGGGAGGGTGCAGCTGAGGAAGCTGGACCGCTTCAACGAGCTGAGGAACAGGAATGCCGCGATGCTGAACACCCTTCTAAGGGGCAGCGGACTGATGACTCCCCATCTGCGCCGGGGCGTCCACCACGTGTACCACCAGTACGTGGTCAGGGTTACCGGTGCATTCCCGCTCGCGAGGGAGGCGCTCGTCGCGCACCTGACAGAGAGGGGCATCGGGACCGCGATCCACTACCCGGTCCCGCTCCCCGAGCAGCCGTGCTATGCAGGGGAGGCGCACGCGCCCTGCCCCCGCTCGGCGCAGCTGGCGCGGGAGGTGCTCAGTCTGCCGGTGCATCCCGCGCTCGGCGAGGAGGAGATGGAGGCGATCGCCCACGCGATAGGAGAGGTGAGCTAGCATGGAGGTCGGAGTGATCGGCGCAGGAAACATGGGGAAGAACCACGTCCGCATATACTCGGAGATGCGGCGGGTGAGCGCGGTCCACGTCTTCGACACGAACTCCCTGACGCTGCAGAGTATGGAGCGGCAGTTCGGCGCCATACCGTCCGGCAGCGTGGAGGAGGTCCTGAAAAAGAGCGAGGCGGTGAGCATCTGCGTCCCGACCGGATACCACTACAGGGTGGCGGAGAAGGCGGTGGAGGCGGGTGTCCACCAGCTGATCGAAAAACCGATATGTGCCACGGCAGAGGAGGGCAGACGGCTCCTCTCCAGGATCCCGTCTGACCTGATCCTGGGGGTCGGGCACATCGAACGCTTCAACCCGATCGTGAAGGAGATGCAGAGGATCATCTCCGATCCCTGCTACGTCGAGATGAAGCGGCACAACCCTGCATCCGCCCGCGTCACCGGAAGCTCCGTCATCGAGGATCTGATGATCCATGACATCGACATCGCCTTCCACCTCTTTCCCAACGGCGAGTACTCTGTCTCCAGTGCAGGGGACGACGACGTATGTGCCGCACTCCTGAAGATCAGCCGGGTCCCCGTCTACCTCTCCGCGAGCAGGAGGGCGGCGAAGAAGATGAGGTCGATCTATATCGAATGCAGGGATGCGACGGTGGAGGGGAACTTCATGACGCAGGAGGTGGTCGTCTACAGGCGACCGGGGCAGTATGCGATCGAGAACCAGCGTTATGTCCAGGAGGGCACGATCGAGATGGTGATGGTGAACAAGGTGGAACCCCTGAAGCTGGAGCTCACCACCTTCCTGGACTGCGTCGAGAGGCACGAGCCGTTCCCGGTGACGCCAGAGCAGGCGGTCCGGAACCTCGTGCTCTGCGAGGAGATCAGGAGAGGGTGTGCACGTTGAAGGGCCGCCTGGAGTTGCTGTTCGAAGAGAGGGGGAGGATCAGGCGGGTGGGCGTCGTCGGCATGGGCTACGTGGGGATCCCATCCGCCGTCCTCTTCGCAGACGCCCCTGTCTACGAGTCCGTGCTGGGCTTCCAGCGGGAGTCACCCTCGGGGAAGCAAAAGATCGCGATGCTGAACAGAGGCGAGAGCCCCCTGAAGGGCGAGGAGCCGGAGCTGGCAGGGATCCTGCAGCGGGTCGTCAGGGAGGGTCGATTCAGGTGCACATCCGACTTCTCGGAGGTGGGAAGCTGCGATGCGGTCACCATAGCAGTACAGACGCCCTTCAGGAGGCCGGAGGATCTCGTCCCGGACTTCTCGCCGCTGGAGGAGGCGGTGAGGAGGGTGGGCGAACATCTGGTCGACGGGATGCTCGTCGTGCTCGAGTCGACGGTGACGCCAGGCACGACCACAGGGATCGTGCGCCAGCTGCTGGAGGGGGCATCGGGAATGAGGGCAGGGGAGGACTTCGCCCTCGCGCACGCGCCCGAACGCGTGATGGTCGGGCGCCTCGTCAGGAACCTGAGGGAGCATGACCGGATCGTGGGCGGGATCGACGATGCGAGCACCCGGCGCGCCTGCGAACTCTACCGCCCGATCCTGACAAAGGGAAAGCTCATCCCGATGGGTGCGACCGCCGCCGAGGTGGAGAAGACCGCAGAGAACGCTCTCCGCGATCTCCAGATCGCGGCGGCGAACCAGCTGGCCATCTACTGCGAGGCGATGGGGGTGAACTTCTACGATGTCCACCACGGCATCGCATCGCTGAGAGAGGAGGGCGTCACCCGTGCGCTTCTTCTCCCCGGGGCAGGTGTGGGCGGGCACTGCCTGACGAAGGACACCTTCCACCTGGAGCGGGGGGCGAGGATGCTCGGCGGAGGTGCGCCGCTCCCGCAGGAGATCGGGTCCCTCTTCCTGGTCGCACGTCGGGTGAACGACTTCATGCCGGTGCACATGGCGGAGCTGACCCTCGCCGGTCTCGTGCGTGCAGGAAAGAAGATGGATGGTGCCAGAATCGCGCTCCTCGGCTGGGCATTCATCGCGGACTCCGACGACGCCCGCAATACCCCGGCAGAGGCCTTCAGGAACCTGGTCGCCGGCAGGGGTGCAGAGGTGTCGGTCCACGATCCCCACGTGGAGGAGTACGAAGGGGTGGAGATCCTCCATGACCTCGACGCGGCCCTCGCCGGCGCAGACGCGATCGCGATCTGTACGGGCCACCGGCTCTACAGGTCCCTGGAGCCGGCGCATGTGCGGACACTCTCCGGTGCTCCCCATCCCGTGATCGTCGATGGAAGGAACGTGATCGACCCCGATCCGTTCATCCACGCCGGCTTCGTCTACAAGGGTATCGGCCGGGGGGACCGGAACTCGCATCGGATCGCAGAGGCATGAAGATCGTCTCCATCGTGGGGGCGCGACCCCAGTTCATCAAGTGCGCCCCGCTCTCGCAGGAGCTCCGAAAGCGGCACGAGGAGATCCTCGTCCATACAGGGCAGCACTACGATCCGGAGATGTCCGGTCTCTTCTTCGAGGAACTGCGGATTCCGCATCCCGCGTACAACCTGGGCGTCGGTTCAGGGACGCATGGGTGGCAGACGGGAGAGATGCTGAAGCGCGTGGAGGGGGTGCTCCTGCAGGAGGAGCCAGAGATGGTCATCGTGTACGGGGACACGAACTCCACCCTCGCGGGTGCTCTTGCAGCAGCAAAGCTGCACGTGCCCATCGCCCACGTGGAGGCAGGCCTCCGTTCCTTCGACCGGAGGATGCCGGAGGAGATCAATCGGGTGTTGACGGATCACCTCTCCGCCCTCCTCCTCTGCCCCACCGAGACGGCGCTACTGAACCTGAAGAGAGAGGGGATCACGGAAGGGGTGCACCTCTCCGGCGACGTGATGGTCGATGCACTCCTCCAGCACCACCGGCATGCCCTGGAGCAAGCCCGGATACTGGAGCGGCTCGGCCTGCACGAACGGGAATACCTGGTTCTGACACTCCACCGCCCCTCGAACACCGATTCCAGGGACCGTCTCCTCGGTATCCTGCGTGCGATCGGGGATGCGAAGAGAAAGGTGGTGTTTCCCGTACATCCGAGGACCGCCGTGCGCATGAAGGAGTACGGCCCTTCGGAGAAACTTCGGGGGGAGATCATCACCACCGCACCCCTCGGATACCTGGAGATGCTCAGGCTCCTCTCCGGTGCCGAAAAATGCCTGACCGATTCCGGCGGGGTGCAGAAGGAGGCTTACATTTTGGGCATCCCCTGCATCACGCTGCGAGATTCCACCGAGTGGGTGGAGACGCTCGCAGACGGCTGGAACGTCCTGGCGGGTACCGACCGTGCGCGGATCCTCGAGGCGATCGCCGCCCCGCCGCCCGCCGGGGAGAGGCGCCCGCTCTTCGGCGGGGAGGGAGCGGCCAGGAGGATGGCGGAGGCGATCGACCGGTTCCTCTCCTCCCGTGCCTGAGGATCGCCCCCCCCGCTCCCTCCGCTGCCCCGCCTGAAACGGCCCCGTTCTTCCCCATCGCAGGCCCGGCGACGTCGTGCCCGGGCAATGGCCTATGGCCAGAACATCGGATGCACCCGCCCACCAGTGGGCAAAAGACCTGTTTTGCCTGCCCCGGTATGTGGCGGACGCAACCCTGTCGATCCACGCGCTTCAGAAAAGACGGCGCCCCCCATCTCTCCAGGTTGCTCTCTCGACGGACCGGCATCTGCTCCGGAGGGATCCTGCGATCGCCCTCCGTGCATCTTCACGCGGGCGTCCCGATCCGGGCACGTCCCCCTGAACGCCCCTCTGCCCGGGACCATATTGCATGATCAGTAGTTGTGCACCGCGGCACCCTTCCGGGCGATGATCATCTCGCAGAAACCGTCGTCACGGCACCTCGCCTTCGTGATGTGGACGGTGAACTCGGGGTTCAGCGCCCCGATCGCGTGCTGCACGTACGAGGTGCAGACGCGGTTCACCTCTTCAGGCGGGATCCCGTGGGCGCTCTCCTCCCTGAACATCGCACAGGCGAGGAGCCGGATCACCCCCTCCTCCGGGTAACCCTCGATGAACCGGGTCTCGAAGTCCGGTCCGAAGAGGATCACCGAGAGGGCGCCGAGCGTGGAGACCAGATCGGCCGCATGCTCCCTCGGCATCGCGTATCTATCCGCCAGGACCCGGATCTCCTCCGCCATGATGTCGTACATCCTCTCCTCCAACGCAATGGTGGCATCGCCTTCTCCTCCCGATCCCAGCCCCACCACGAGCCGGGTGAGCACATGCGAGGCGATCAGCCACCTCGTCTGATGCGGTATCTCCTTCAGCCTGACCATCCGATCTCCCACCAGCCCTCTGCGAACACTCCTCGTTCGCCTCCATTACCATCGCCGCTGAGGAATAAAGCACTTTCTTGCGGAACCGAACGAACGCGACCTCCGATCGCCCTCCGAGCACAGGTTTCCTGTCCGTGAACCGCCACCACGGTCTCATGGAGGAACGCGAACCAGGCTGACCGCTGCAGTACCAGATATGAAAGCACCCGTTCACCGGCGGTAAGGAGCAGGTGCCGACGCAGGCAAGCCGTTGTCCACCCGCTCTGCCTCCTTCAGGATGCGAGGGATGGGGTTATCCCCGAGGAGTTCGAATCTGCATGCAGGATCAGGCATGGAGCAATATGAATCACCGCCCGCAGGCAGCGCCGCAGTTGCCCATCCCCGCCCCGTACTCGTGATCAGCCGGTGCCTGGAGTGCGAACCCGTCCGCTACGACGGCTCGCTCATCCACTCGCCGCATGTCGCCCTCCTCCGGCAAATGGCGGAGTGCATCTTCGTCTGCCCCGAGGTGGAGATCGGCTTAGGCATCCCCCGTGCGGCGGTCAGGCTCGTCAGGGTGAACGGCGAGGACCGGCTGATCCAGCCTGCGACCGGCCGAGATCTCACCGGGGAGATGGAGGAGTTCGCGTCCCGCTTCCTCGCCTCCCTGCCGGAGGTGGACGGTTTCGTCTTCAAGAGCAGGTCACCGACGAGCGGTCTCGGCGGCGTGAAGATCTACCCGAAGCCGGAGAAGTCCGCCGCGATCGCAACCGGCAGGGGGTTCTTCGCACGGCGGGTGCTGGAGCGTTACCCCCTCCACCCGGCGGAGGACGAGCAGCGGCTGAACAACCGTCGTATCCGGGAGCACTTCTTCACCTCCATATATGCGCTCGCCCGCCTCCGCACGATTGGTGCCACATGCTCGCGCCACGAGCTGATCCGGTTCCACACGGAGCACAAGCTCCTCCTGATGGCGTATAACCAGCGCCTGATGCGCGAGATGGGGAGGCTCGTCGCGGAGCAGTCGCGTCACGAGTGCTCCGCACTCATGCAGCGGTATAGGGAGCTGATGCTCCAGTCGCTCGCCCGCCCGCCCCGGTATACATCGGTGATCAACGTGCTCCTGCACGCACTCGGCCACTTCTCGTTGCACCTCTCGCGGGAGGAGAAGGAGCTCTTCCTCCGCATCGTGGAGCGCTACAGGCGCGGGAGCGCGACCCTTGCAGAACCGAGGGCGGTGCTGCGTGCATGGGCGGTCCGCCATCGGGTGTCCGTGATCGCGGACCAGGCCTTCCTCTCGCCCTATCCGGAGGAGCTGCAGGAGATACCGGAGGAGGAGACCGACCGGGGGAGAGATATGTGGGCGCATGGTCGGGAGAGCGGTGAATGACGGTCCGGGCGCTCCACACCCCCATCGCAGCGGCGGCAGCGCACATGCGGGAGGGTGAGGCGGCGCTCGTATACCCACACCAGCTCTTCCGTGAGCATCCCCTGCTCTCGGATCAATGCACGGTCTTCCTGGTCGAGGACCCCTGGTTCTATACGCGGCTCTCCTTCCACGCAGGCAAGCTCGTGCTCCACCGCGCCTCCATGGAGGAGTACCGCACATACCTCGCGGACCGGGGCCACCGGGTTTGCCATATCGGCCTCGATGAGCTCGGGTAAGGGAAGGGAATCGCGCAGATCCTGGCGCGGCATCGCGTGCATACCATTCACCTCTGCGATCCGGTGGAGCGCCGCCTCCTCCATGATCTCGAGAGGGGTTGCGGGGAAGCAGGAATTCGCGTCCACATCCACGAGACGCCGATGTTCCTCTGCCAGAGGGCATATCTGGCGGAATACTTCGCGGGGAGGGAACATCTCAGGCTCGCGGAGTTCTACATCGAACAGAGGAGGCGCTTCCGCATACTCCTGGACGCAAAGGGGAGGCCAGAAGGCGGGAGATGGACGTACGATACGCTGAACCGGAAGCCCCTCCCGGAGGGGATCGCCCTGCCAGGTATCCCACGCCTGACGAGGAGCGTGCGGGTGAGGGAGGCGATCGCCCACGTGCGCAGGCGTTTTCCGGCCGCCCCCGGAGATCCGGATGGGTTCGTCTTCCCCGTCTCCTTCGCGGAGGCGGACCTCTGGCTGGAAGATTTTCTGCAGCACCGCCTGCCCCTCTTCGGCCCGTACGAGGATGCGATCTCGGGGGACGGGGTGTTCCTCTTCCATTCCGCCCTCTCGCCCCTCCTGAACATCGGCCTCCTCACGCCGAAGGAGGTACTGGACCGCACCCTGGCACACGCGCAGGAGACGGAGATCGCACTCCCCTCCCTCGAGGGCTTCGTCAGGCAGATCCTGGGCTGGAGGGAGTTCATCCGCGGCGTATATCTCGTCAGAGGCGAGGAGCAGCGGTCTTCGAATGCGCTCGGCGCCGTCCGCCGTCTGCCACCCTGCTTCTGGACCGCCTCCACGGGCATCGCACCGGTGGATACGGTCATCCGCAGAGTGCTCGCATACGGTTACTGCCATCACATCGAGCGGCTCATGGTGCTGGGGAACATCATGGCGCTCATGGAGATCCATCCGGACGAGGTCTATCGCTGGTTCTCCGAGCTCTTCATCGATACCTGCGACTGGGCGATGGTCCCGAATGTCTACGGGATGAGCCAGTTCGCGGACGGCGGCCTGATGAGCTCCAAACCATACGTCTCATCCTCCAGATACATACTGAGGATGAGCGACTTTCCAAAAGGGGGATGGTGTCCGCTGTGGGACGCGTTCTACTGGAGGTTCCTCCACAAACACAGGAGCGACTTCGAAAAGAACCCCAGGATGGCCCCGATCCTCTCCCGCCTCAGCCGCATGGGGGAGAGCGAACTCGGGGCGGTTCTCCGCAGGGCTGAAGAACACCTGGAGTCTATCGGCGCCTGCAGCGTCGAGCGGGTCGAACCGGGAAAGGGTATCCGCTGAACGAAGGGGCTCGCGCCTTTACATGCGTGATGCCCTGTCGATAACGGAGGCGACGGGCATATGCGTGGATCGTGGCCAAAAGTTCTCCGCCGATCGCCCTTATTCCATCGCTACTTTTCAGCCCTATGCCAAATACCACTCTCCATGCTCTGATCTATCCTCACAGTCAGCAGTGTTCTCTGTCAGGGAATTGCAACGTTGTCTGCCGTCTCCCATCAGGGCCTAACAGAAGAAGAGGTCATCCCCATGAATCCGAGGTTGAGGATCGCAATTCTGTTCGTCCTGTTTTCAATCGCGATGATTGCCGGGGCAGAGGGCGCCACCCAGTGCCCTCTGGACTGCACATGCCTCTCCCCCTCAGCGGCATTGAAGCTGGGGTGCAAGGGGTGGAAAGCCGATCATCTGCGATTACGATCTGGCGAAAAATCCCATGTACTGCTATCAGAAACCGGTGACGACCACCGCCACCCCGGCCTTCCCTACCTGCCCGGCCGGGTGCAGCTGCCTAAACGAGCTGGATGCGAAGGCGAAGGGCGCGACCGGCTACTGCAACGACACGAGAACGATCTGCGGCTACGATACGAACCAGAACACCATGTACTGCTTCGGGATGCCGGCGACGGCCACTCCGACCACATTCGAGCAGTGCCCCTCCGGGTGCACCTGCACGGGCATCGGGGAGCCGGAGGCGCGGGGGCTCTCTTACTGCGGGGGAAGGCAGATCCTCTGCGGAAGGACCGCGGCGGGGGCGAACCAGTACTGCTTCCAGGCGGAGCCGCTCTGCCCGTCGGGGTGCGACTGCATCGATCCCGCCACCGCGGCAAAGATGGGGATCTCCGCGCTCTGCAACGGCGAAAAGCGCGTCTGCGCCGTGATCGGCACCGAGTGGTACTGCTACCAGCGGAGCGCTGCCCCGACATGCGCGTACGATTACCAGAACGAGACGTGCGCGGGCACATGTGGGACCGGGCAGATATGCCACCTGAACACGATACAAAGGGATCTCTCCACCAACAGGGTGATATTCGGGGAGTGCACCTGCAAGGCGCCTGAAGCAGGCGACACCTCGGGGCCCGTCATCGACCTGAAGAGGGAGCCCTTCAATCTCACGAACACGGACCGGGTGATACTGAGCGTGAAGGCATCCGATCCGGGTGGTGTCGGGAGGATCGAGATCTTACTGAACGGGGAGAGGGTGAAGGAATGCCTGAACGTGACCGAGTGCAACTTCACCGGCGGGCCGTACGATGTGGACGATGTCGTGATCGAGGCCCGCGCCTCCGACCTCAGGGGGAATTCGGAGACGGTCCGGAGAGCCGCGAGAGTCGAGCGGGTCCCGGCCACCTCAATGATAGATACCGACGGGGACACGATCATGGATCGTTTCGACAACTGCCGGTATGTGAAGAACCGGCTGCAGGAGGACTTCGACAATGACGGCGTGGGGGACGCCTGCGACTGCGAGTACAGCGAGACTGACTGTGCGTACGAGGTGACCCGCCGCTGCGAGACGATATGCATGCCAATGGATCCACGCCACCCGATTATGGAATGCCACGACTGGTGCGATGAACAGATGTCCCGACCGAGCTACTGCGGCGGCTATGGTGCCATGGGTGCGGACGACGATGGCGACGGCATCCGGAACGGCTGCGACAACTGCCCCCGCACGAGCAACCCCGGCCAGGAGGACCGCGACTACGACGGCATCGGCGATGCGTGCGACCGCTGTCCGGACACGCCGAAGACGGTCCAGCAGATCGGATACGATGGCTGCGAGGTGAAGATCCCATGCGGAATGATACCGGCACCTAACAGGTACGTCCGCCAGGGGACGTACTCCTTCTCCAGCGATGCCTCCGAGTCCTGGAACCCTGCCTTCTTTACGGGATACCGGCAGAGGTGCACCTCCGCGCTCAGAACCTGCTACCTGGAACAGTCCAGCGGCAGTTACCGCGAGGTCTCGCCGGAGATATACTTCGAGGATACCTGCGACAGGGAGAATGTCGTTCAGTACCGCTGCTCCGGCGAGAGCCTGCAGCGTTTCTCCACGCACTGCGATGCCGGCTGCCGGAACGGCGCCTGCATCTGCGAGGACTCCGACGGGGGCGTCCAGTATTATATACGTGGCACGACCTCCACAGGCAATTCCGACACCTGCCTGGATGCGAACCAGCTTCGGGAGTACTTCACGCGTATCGGGACGGATACCTGCGATACGTACTATCAGGATGTCACCTGTCCGGACGGCTGCGAGAGCGGCGCCTGCCGCGAGACATGCAGCGACGGGATCCGGAACCAGGACGAGACGGGCATCGACTGCGGGGGCTCCTGTCCCTCGGTCTGCGCCAGCTGCTGGGAGGACGGCTCCCTCGGTGGCGGAGGCGAGGCGGACCGGTTCTCCCTCGGTTCGACGGCGGTGCGGACCACCGCCAGCGTGGCGCTGATGGAGTACGCCGACTGCCTGCGCAACGCCACCTGCAGGTCGGACCTCTCGACGCTGAACCCGATACGGGACTACTCCAAGGTCAGGGCGAGCGATCTGCAGGCGAGCACGGACGACATCATGGAGGCGGTCGCCTACTATGTGGACAGGCACATGCAGTGGATCGAAGATGATCTCTGGGATTCCGGCGCTCCGAACATCCAGAGCGCCCGCTACACGATCGAGGAGAGCGGCTCCCGGTGCTCGAGCGATTACTGCGGTGACTGCGAGGATCATGCGATCCTCCGGAACGCACTCTTGCGGGTGCTGGGCATCTCCTGGCGCTGCGCCTTCTGCATCGATTATATGGAGGGTTACGGGGGACTCAGCGGCCACACCTTCAACGTGGTGAAGTGCCGGAACAAATACCGCATCATGGATTACTATCCCCTCGGCTACTACTTCAACCGCAGGTGGGATGCCCACAGGCACGACAGCATTTGGAACGATCACCTGGGTACGCACTGGTGCACCGATGCCTGGGACAATATATTGGGGCCGGCAGGGTGCGACAAGACATCCCCCGGAGCTATACCTGGAACTACCCCGGTGGAGAGCACTGTCCGGAGAGCTGGTCAGGGGAGGAGACCCACCACCCCGATACCTGCCCGTGAGGTGAATGAAGATGAAGATGAAACCGATTGTTGTTGTTGCGCTGGCGCTCCTCCTTGCTTCCGGAGTGCATGCGCTCGACCTCTTCTACCAGGGGGAGGTCGTCGTGGAGGAGATCCACGCGACCATCGATGTGCAGAAGAATGCCTCGATCGTACTCGAATACCGTCTCTGGAACACGGGAAAGGGGGCAGCCAGCGTCTCGTTGGCGCTCCAGCAGTACCCGGCCACCCTCTTGGTGGATTCCGTACCGCTCCGCGGCCCACTCACCCTACAGGCAGGTGAGAGGAGGGTGGTGACCGCCGCACTCTCGGTACCTGTCCCGGCATCCAGTCCTGTGGTCTTCACCCTCGATCCGACGCTCCTCTTCGACGGCAAACCGAATGCGGCACGTTTGGAACGAACCATGTGCGCGCTGACGCTTCCGAAGGGCGTCCCCTCGCTCATCGCGGCGAACTGGCAGGGCGGCGCCTCCTCCACGAACGGGGAGGGCAGGGTGACGTACACCTGGTCCGCCGGCTCCTCCTACCCTTCGCCGCTCTCGGTGAAGTGGAACCCGGAAGGGATCGCGCTATCGCTGGTGAAGACCGTGGAACCGCCGGTGATACAGCAGGCGAACCAGACGCTGACCGTCAGGGTGGAGGTGAGAAACACGGGGACGCGCCCGCTCTCCGGCCTCGTCCTCCTGGATACCTACGAGACCGGATCATTCGAACCGGTGGAGCCGGCGAATGAATTCTCATCGGTGGTCTCCAACCAGACCGAACCCCGCATCCTCTGGCGGAAGGAGATCGGCGCCATCGCGCCGGGAGAGAGCCGGCTCTTCGCCCATCGCGTGAAGTACACCGGCACCACCTCTGTCATACAGGTGTTCTCCCTCGATCCGACCGGTGCATATGCGAGCGGCGCCCTCGTCGGCTCCTCGGAACCGGTGACGATCCAGCTGATGGCCGGTGCGGTCCCGGTCACCACGGCGCCGACCAGCACCACCGCTTCGCCCGGGCCGCTGCTTGCATTCTCCGCCCTCATCGCCGTATTCCTGCTGATGCACCCGAAGCGGTGATCACCGATATTCCTTTTTTCCTCCTTCGGACAGGCGGATGGACCGCATACATCGGCATCCGCGTACGTCGCCCCCCTCTGACGCGAACCGGCGGTGCCCGCAGATGCGCTGAATCGCCCCTCCTGATTTCAGCCTCTTTATTGAAAAAATGCATTCAAAAGGTATTTTATTATATGTAAAGCCTGAAAATGACTCGATCTAAATTAACAAAATATTTATTTCTTTCAAAAAAATAATGATCCGAAGGGACAGAAGCGCTTCAAGGTGGTCGTCTTCGGCCCGCACGGCGCAGGAAAGTCGACATTCATCCACGCCCTCGATCCGGAGGCCCGGCACGTGGAGGCGGGGAGCCGTGATGGGAGCACCACGGTGGCGCTCGACTTCGGACGCGTTCGATTCGATGACATGATGGTGTACCTCTTCGGCACCCCCGGGCAGGAGCGGTTCGAATTCGCCAGGGGGCTGATCGCACGCGGCATGGATGCGGCGATCCTGGTCGTGGACGCGACCATCGGGCACGACGAGCTGACAGCGCGGCTCCATTGCTCGCTGGAGAAGGACCGGATCCCCCATGCGATCCTGCTGAACAAGTGCGATCTCGCGCAGAGACATGTGGCGCGCCTGAGGGAGCGGTTCGGTGAGGAGCACTGCTACCCGATCTCCGCCCTTCGGGAGGAGGACGCCTCCAGTGCCTTCCGGGCGTTCATCTCCGCGTGCCTTTCGGGAAAAGCGGCGGATGAATGCCGGGGATGAGCGCATCCCGATGCACGGGGGCCGTGCTCCGGCAGCGCCGGCTGAGGGGGAGGATTCTTAGGCAGCGCCTCCATTCGCCATAAGAGCGAAACAGGCCACCGCGTCCACGGTACCAACACAATCCATGCAGGGCGGCGGCGTCCGAAACCCTGAAACGGAAAGGCCGGTGTATCCCCCGCGTAATCGGGAACCGAGGAAGAGAGCCCGGTCATAAGGCAGAAAATGATGTCGCCAGAAACGAAGCGTAGGGAGCGCATCGAACCGCGGGGAGTGCGGCATCGAAGGTGCGAGCCTCTTCTGCACCCCGTGCCGGCGCCCCTTTCGCGTGCGCCGAAGGCGATCAGCCTCTGCGAGGGTAAAATATTCAGCGAGAAGGGTCCATGATGATGGAGGATACCCATGGAGGAGCGACGACGGGTCGACCGGCCTTGACGCAGGCGAGGGTCCTGGTCACCAACGCGGAGTACAAGCACACGCTCGCGGTGGTGAGGAGCCTGGGAAAGGCAGGCTATCACGTGATCGCCACGGATTCGAAGAGAAAGGCGCAGTCCTTCTTCTCCCGCTACTGCAGGGAGAGGGTGATCTGCCCGGACCCAAAGAACGAGGAGGAGTTCATCCGGTTCCTGCTCCGTTTCCTGAGGGAGAGGGATGTCGATGTCCTCCTCCCGATGGGAAACAGCACGACGGTGGCGATCTCGAAGCACAGGGATGAGCTGGAGGAGTTCGCCCGGGTGCCGGTCGCCCGCTACGATGCCGTGAGGATCGCCTCCGACAAGGGGGAGACGATGAGGCTCGCGACCACCCTGGGCATCCGGGTGCCGAAGGAATACGCTTCGGCGGAGGAGGTGGATCGATATCCGGTCGTCGCGAAGGGGACACATGGTTCGGGGCGGGTGAAATACGTGAATTCGCCCGACGGATTCCGGCAGATCGGTTTCGATCAATACATCCTGCAGGAGTACATCCCCGGCAGGGGCTATGGTTTCTACGCCCTCTACAACCACGGGGAGCTCCGGGCATACTTCATGCACGAACGGGTGAGGGAGTACCCGATCACGGGCGGGCCGAGCTCCTGCGCGAGGAGTATCTGCGACGATGAACTGAAGAGCGAGGGGACGAAGCTGATGGGGGCGCTGGACTGGCACGGCGTCGCGATGGTCGAGTTCAAGAGGGACTCCCGCGACGGCCGGCTCACGCTGATGGAGGTCAACCCCAGGTTCTGGGGCTCGCTAGACCTCTCCATCGCGGCGGGCATCGACTTCCCTCGGCTGATCGTGGAGATGGCGCTGGAGGGCGATATCGCACCCGTCTTCGATTACAGCACGCGGGTGAAGTTCAGGTGGCCCTTCCCCGACGACATGCTCCACCTCTTCTCGAACCCCGGATCCTGTATGGAGATCGTCGCCGAGATCTTCGACAGGAACGCGGGCAGCAATGTATGGTGGAGCGATCCGCTCCCCAACCTGGTACAGGCATACATGACACCGTTGCCGATCCTCTCCAAACTGGTGCACGGCACCCTGCGTTACCCGCATGGCCTTCCGGTGGTGCCGCGATGATCGCGGACCTGCACATCCACTCGAAGTACTCCTACGACTGCATGCTCCCACCCGAACGGATCCTGAAGGTGGCGGCGAAGCGCGGACTGGAGGCGATCGCAGTGACCGACCACGGCACCATCCGGGGCGGCCTGGAGACGCAGCGGCTGAACAGGAACAGGGATCTCCAGGTGATCGCGGGATGCGAGATCCACACGGACATCGGGGACGTCATCGGCCTCTGCCTGAACGGGGAGATCGAGTCGAGGAACTCGCTGGAGGTGATCCGCGAGATCAGGTCGCAGGGGGGTTTCGCTATACTCCCGCATCCCTGTCGGAGCCACTCCTTTTCGGAAGGCATGATCCGGCACTTCGACGCGATCGAGGTGTTCAACTCCAGATCGACGGCCGACCAGAACGCGAGGGCGCTATTGTTGGCGAAGGAGCATTCGAAGCCGTTCGTCGCTGGCAGCGATGCGCACTTCGCGTCGGAGATCGGGCTCGTGAGGGTCGTCATTCCCGCCTTCCAGCCCGGAAACCTGCCATGCGTGACGGACGAGCGGCTGATCAGCGGTGCGCTCAGCCCCTTGTACATGAGAGACATAAGCCGGATGATCCGGCTCCTCCGGAAGATCCTGGAACGCCACCGGCGATGAGAAGAAGGGATGTGGCGATCCGGAGCCCGTGGCATGGATGCATATGAACGGAAAGCGATGGCGGAGGACCCTCCGTTCCGATGAGAACGTAAAATGCACCTCCCGCACCGGTATGAAACGGCCGAAAAGGCAGAGCGGATGCGGCCATCCTCCGAACAACTCCCCCTGCAGGGGAATCGATCCCTCCCTGAACCCCGGATTGTTCCCCATCACCTGCCGAAACGCAAGGAAGAACGCTCGTTCGGATGGAAGAGGCTGTTCTCCATCGCGATTGCCATGCTGCGTTCTCTCCGCTCCCCCGCCGAAGCCAGGCCCGGTGGCGCCGTTCAGGGCCTTCCTTATAAAAAGAAACCATTAATCCCATCCATCACCATACCTGCTCTGTATCGGAAGGACCGATGTTGAAGACGATCATCCTCGCCGGTGGGACAGGAACCAGGCTCTTCCCCCTCTCCAGGGAGCTCTATCCAAAGCAGTTCATACCGCTCTTCGACGGCGAGACGCTCTTCCAGATGGCGGTGAAGAGGGCACTCCTCTTCTCCTCGCCCGAAGAGGTTGTCATCGTCACCGGCAGGAACCACAGGTTTCTCGTCAGAGATCAGCTCCTCCGCCTATGCGAGGGGTGCACCGTGCTCGTCGAACCGGCGGGGAAGAACACGCTGCCGGCGATCGCCTGGGGGATGAGGACGATCGAGGAGTCCAGCGGTCCATCGAAGGTACTGGTCCTCCCATCGGATCACCTGGTGAACGCGGGGGAGGAGTACAGAGAGGCGGTGAATGCCGCCTCCGCCCTGGCGGACGAGTACCTGGTCACATTCGGCATCGAGCCGACTCACCCCCACACGGGCTACGGGTACATCCAGCCGGGTGAACGGGTGGGCGGTGGCTGCAGGGTCGCCTCCTTCGTGGAGAAACCCGATGCAGAGAGGGCAAGGGAGTACATCGCCTCCGGATACCTCTGGAACAGCGGGATGTTCCTCTTCTCGACCACGCTCTTCCGGGAGGAGTGCAGCCTCCATGCACCGTACGTGCGGGAGATCCTGGACGGGGGAGGGGAGGCGGCATACGCAACGATCCCCTCCATCTCGATCGACCATGGCCTGATGGAGAGGACCGGGCGCGCCGCCGTCGTGCGGTTCGCCTCGGAATGGAGCGACATGGGCTCCTTCGACTCCATATACCGCGCCTTTTCAAAAGACACCGCGGGGAACGCGGTGAGAGGGGAGTACATCCCGATCGAATCCACGGGGAACCTGGTCATCGGCGAACGCCTGGTCGTCACATCCAGCATCCATGATGCGGCGATCATCGATACGCGGGATGTGCTCTTCGTCGGCAGAAGGGGGGAGTCGGACCAGGTGAAATCGATCGTGGAGATGCTGAAGGCGAAGGGCGATGATCGGGCGGTCATGCACCTGCAGGTCTACCGCCCGTGGGGCTCCTACACCGTCCTCGAGCAGGGGCGCTTCTATAAAATCAAGCGGATCTCGGTCCTCCCGGGCAGGAATCTCTCCTTCCAGTTCCACCATCACCGGAGCGAGCACTGGGTGGTCGTGCAGGGGACCGCGGAGATCACGATCGGAGATCGCACCCATCTGCTGAGAAACGGGGAGAGCACCTTCGTCCCCTGCGGTGAACGACACCGGCTGGGGAATCCGGGGATCCTCCCCCTGGAGATCATCGAGGTCCAGATCGGGGAGTACATCGGGGAGGACGACATCGTCCGCCTCGGTGACGATTTCGGCCGGGGAAAAGACGATTAGCGCACCTGGCGCCTGCGCCGGATTCGCAGGCATTCTCTGCCCTTTTTCTATTCCGGATCGCTTACCCCCCGCCGTACCGATCATGGCGCCCGGCTCAACGGGGCACGATACCACCCACGACCCGCAGCCTCTCCCCCTCCAGGTAGTGGATGATGATCCGTCCATCCCGCGGGTGGACGAGCTCCCTGTCCGCACGGAGCGTGACGACCGGTCTCCTCCAGTCGCCGCTGCTGTCCACGAAGGCGATCCTCGCGGGGACGAACTGCATCCAGTGCCCCAGGTGCACGATCATGCCCTCGCGGAGCGGTGCCTTCCAGTAGCGGACCAGCTCCGCCCTGCCGCTGATCACACGCGAAACCTCGAGCGAGGGATCGTTCGAGAGGACATATCCGCGATCCAGCTCCTCCGCTTCGATCCCCTTCAGCGCGAGCCCCACGCGATCGCCCCTCGACGCCTCGCTCACGTCGTCGTCGTGCGTCTGTATCGATCTCACATGGGCGACCTTCTCCGTGGGAAGGACGCGGAGGTCGTTGTGCACCCTGATCGTGCCCTCCACCACGCCCCCGAGCGCGACCGTGCCCACGCCCTTCACCGGGAAGTGGTGGTCGACGGCGACCGCGCCACACCTCACCCCGGCGCCCTTCGCACCCCCGTGCGATGCCTCTTTTGCGGCGGCGAGGAAGCGCTCCCTGAGGTGGACGGGATCGTCGGCCTCGAAGGCGAATCGCTCCACCACCGTCCCCTTCACCACGCGGAGGACCTCCTCACGGGAGAGGTAATTGCGGCAGACAACGACCCCTCTCTCCACCCCCACCATATCCAGCATGACCACGCTCTCCCCGAACGCCGGCGTCATCTCATCCACCACGAGGAGCGCCATGTCAGCAGTGGAGACCGCATAGAAGAGGGAGGAGACCCTCTCAGGATACCGGGAGGGCTCGATGTATGTGACCGTGTTCTGGTCCTTCTTCGCGTTGTAGAAGGTGATGTCGGAGGTGGTGCCCTTCTTCCCCAGCTGCGAGGCGTAGCCTTCCGGACCGATGACCGCGATGGTGAGGTTCGGCATATGACCTCATATATCCGTGCTCATCCCATGTAAATGTGTTCGAGGTGAGAGGCGACCGGCAGCGCCGGCAACTCATGACTGCGCCATTCAGGAACAATCCCCCCGATGGGTGGATGGACGATTCGGGCAGATACTCCCTGTGCGCATGTCGGAGCAGATGGCCATTCCCCTGAAAACGACTGAAGAGATCACGAATGGCTTCTGATTCTCTGTCTGGCACGGGATCCATCATGGATCGCCACGCGGCAGTTGCGCACTGGAGAGCATGAAAGAAACAGGCGATCTGCACATTACCGGGGTGAACCTCTGCGAAGTCGCCTGCGGTCGGGCAGGGATATGTGCTCTCTCGAAACCCCCTACCGGAGGTGGATCCGGGCCACCAGGAGGTACTGGCATTCCATGAGCCGATCGTTCGGGACCGGATTAAAAAGGTAACATCCGGGTTGGTTAAAGATCGAGAATGATCGCTCTCCCAGGATTTGCCTGACGAACTACTACAGTATGAATCGGGTCTCCTTCTCAGTAGAGATCAACTGAAGAATCTCTGAGAGCAAAACCGGCCTGTACCCAACAACCTCTGCCGATACATTGACCCGCCTCTGGCGAGGGTTGAAGAAGGGATACATCCGAAGGTTGTTGTTATGCTTATGCCCATGAATTACCCAGCCTTCATCATTATCCGGGGCAGTTTCAGGATCATGGGTGAATAGAATTTTAATTCCATCATACTCCTCCACAATGTATTCTGTCAATTTTACCGACGAGATGTATTCCTGCTCATCATGGTTGCCTTTTATCCAGATAATTTTGCCATTCAGGTATCGGAAATACTGGTCCGCTTTGATTCTGGATTTTGGCCCACATAAATCCCCGAGGAAATATACCGTGTCTGTCTTTTTTACAAGATTGTTCCAGTTCCTGATGAGGACATAATCCATCTCCCCGGGCTTTTTCCAGAGAAATGGGCGTGCACAATATTTGATGATGTTCGCGTGACCCAGATGCAGATCGCCGATCACATACGTCTGGGTTTCGGGTGGATATTCGGGTCCTGTTATTTCAAATCTCTTTTTTAAACGGTATTCTTGAAGCGTTTTTCCAAAGATTATCTCGCTTTTCGCCTCCATCCGGCCATACCATCGCCTGGAAAGGAGATCATATTCAGCGCTGATCAGGCTATTCCGCAATAAGGTGATTCGCAAAGCCTCGACTGGAAAGAAAATGGAGGGATAGGTTCTCCGGTCCGGCTGCGGTTTTCTGAAGATGATTGAGATCAGCCACGACAATATATCTGACGGGGTCGTCCTGTCAATATTCAGGTATCGAAGGATCTGCTGATATCGCTGTTTTGAGAGGTGAAATGCAATTGTGACATGGTACCAATGATCTTCTGGATCTCGGTCCCATTCATTCTTTGATATCGTATATTCCTGCAGGTCTCTCGAAATGTTGCGGAAAAGATCACGGAACGAATCAGAAGGGATGATTCGGAAAGCGATGACTCCGCCATTTGGATTGAGCCTGTGTTCATATCCGTCGACCCAGTAAGGGAGGGTCGAAATATTGCGTGCATTTTGCGAAACAATTGTTTTGATATCGCGAAATGAATACCCTGGCTTTATTGCAAAAGGTCCATAGAGGGTGAGATGAGCAACCCTGGGGCTCTCACGGGTCAGTTTGAACTGATCCTTTACCTCGCGTATTACAGCATTTAACTTCTCTCTCGCGTGACCCAATCGTAATTCCAGGAGATATGGATAGGATCTCATCGGCAGTGTACACCTTAAGCTGTAAATTGAGTTCCCGTATCCTGACAGGATCTC
>JARYLJ010000030.1 GCA_029907705.1 Methanomicrobiales archaeon | reverse complement strand
GAGAGATCCTGTCAGGATACGGGAACTCAATTTACAGCTTAAGGTGTACATTGCCAAACCGATCTCAATCCGGTCATATTCTGGGCTGAAGATTCCATCGGGCTTACCGTATTTTCGATGCATTTTCGAGAAACGATATGGATTCATTCAGAAGTCGCCCCAGGAACCCATTATTACATGACAGGTTTAATTCATTTCTGTGAACCGGCAATGAACTGGGTGCATCACAAAGGAAGAAAGGTCGGGGAGGTACGGCTCTACGCCCTCTCCACCTGCGGGTGGTGTAAAAGGACGAGGGAACTTCTGGAGGGGCTGGGGATCGAGTTCTCACACCTGTATGTGGACCTTCTGCCAGAGGAGGAGATGGAGTCCGTGATCGAGGAGGTGAGGCGATACAACCCTTCGGTCTCCTTCCCGACACTCGTCATCGGCGGGAAGAGGACCATCATCGGCTTCAGGGAGAAGGAGATACAGGAGGCCCTGGGATGAGTTCTGTGCAGGAACCTTCGGAGGAGGAGATCAGGGCCCTGTACGAACGGCTGAAGACGGAGGCGGAGGAAGGGGGGTACCACCTCAATCCGGACATGGTGTTCGTCAGGGATCTCGTGAGGGGCCTCCTCGTCAATCAGAGGAGATACGGCTATCCCTCATGCCCCTGCCGGATAGCGAAAGGGAGGAGGGAGGATGACATCGACATCGAATGCCCCTGCGATTACAGAGATGCGGATCTGGGAGAATATGGCGCATGCTACTGTGCGCTCTATGTATCGGAGGAGGTCCTGTCGGGGAAGAAATCGGTAGGGCCGGTGCCGGAGCGAAGGCCGCCACCGAATTTGCGCCGGAAGGTGCAGGTGGAGGGAGCAGGGGGGAGACCTGCCGGATTGCAGGATCTGAAGTATCCTGTCTGGAGGTGCCGGGTCTGCGGCTACCTCTGTGCGAGGAACGAGCCGCCAGAGACATGCCCTGTATGCAGGGCGAAGAGGGATCGTTTCGAGCGTTTCATCTGAATTACCTCTCTCAATCCACCACAAAGATAAACTGAAGGAACGCCTCCGGCTTCATGAAGATCCACGGGTCGATCCTCTCGCATTCGAAGACCCTCGATACGGTCCCATACCATCCACCGGACTTCTCTCTGATAAAGGGGCTGCCCTGCTCGAAGACGAACATGCGCTTCTCGCTGTACTCCTCGCCCTCCTTCTCCAGAACCCCCTTCGGCCCGAAGATGAAGGTCCGCACCACAGGGCCGAATCTGCTCCCTTCCCGCTCCTTTATCTCCGTTCCATCCTCGCTGATCTGGTAGAGCCGCCTGATCTTTCTGTAGCCTCCCCCCTCGGAGAGTATGGCGGTCCCCTCCGAGAACGAGAGCACTCTTCTGATTCTGTCGTCTTTCTCCCCTGTCAATTCAGAGATTTCATGCGAATCGTGCGAATAAATGAACTTCTTCTGAACTTTGCCATGGGAATCGGGGATCCTTGCATGTATACCATCAGTATCATACACAAATGTCCGCTGAATCCTGCCTGTCTGGCCATCCCGTTCCACGATCTGATGAAATGGCATTCTCTCCACTCCTCTCCGCAAGACGAATCGGTTCGATCATCATTATTTGAGCGATCCGATATAGGCTTTCAGCCGGTCAAAATTTCGCGGCACGAGATGCGACGATGTGGCCTTTATGCCCTGTCTCTCGACTCCAGCCCGTGATCTCTGGTCGTAAAGGTTCCCGTCGCAGAGGCAGAAGGGGGAAGACTGGTGTCTCCACCCGCAGGCCTTTTTTATTGTCAATTGAGATTTAAAGGCCCTGGTCGCTATCACATGCTGAATATGAGCAAAAACCTAAATTTAATAACAAACCCTCCAATATGAGTAAGGGGAAATAATTCCTCGGGAACAGGAGAAGCCGCATTTCAGAGGGATTCCTCGGGATGAGAAGTCCATGCTGTTGAAGAGGACGAGATCGATCTGCCCCGTCTGTACACGTGCCCTCGATGCCTCCATGGTGGAAGAGGGGGGGAAGGTATGGCTGGAACGCACCTGTCCCGACCATGGTTTTTTCAGGCATCTATACTGGTCAGATGCCGCGATGTTCAGGAGATTCGAGGGGTATCATATAGATGGCCGCGGGATCGAAAATCCTGTTACGAGAAGGACAGAGGCCGGCTGCCCGTTCGATTGCGGGCTCTGCAACGAACACCTCTCCGGTACATTGCTGGGCAACATCGATCTCACGAACCGCTGCAACCTCTTCTGCGACTTCTGTTTTGTCAATGCAAAGGCCTGCGGATATGTGTACGAACCATCCTTCGAGGAGATCGTTGCCATGATGTCTCTGTTGAGGGCGCAGAAACCGGTTCCTGCACCTGCCGTTCAGTTCGCAGGCGGCGAGCCCACTATGAGGGACGACCTGATGGAGATCATCAGGAAGGCAAAGGAGATGGGATTCCAGCAGGTCCAGATGGCGACGAACGGCATAATGCTGGCAAAGGACCCCGGATATGTGAAGGAGCTGAAGGAGGCAGGACTCAGTACCGTATACCTGCACTTCGATGGTATCTCGAAGGAGACCGATCCGTATGTCAGGCAGCACATGAAGGCGGTGGATCACTGCAATGGCGAGAAACTCGGGGTGGTGCTCGTCCCCACGATCATCAATGGCAGAAACGATCACGAGGTGGGAGACATTATCAGGTATGCGGCGAAGAATATCAGCGTTGTCAGGGGTGTGAACTTCCAGCCGGTGGCGTTCACCGGTGCAGCCAGCGATGAGGACGTCACGAAGAGGCGGGTCACCATTCCCGATCTGACGAGATGGATAGAGGAGCAGACAGACGGCCGCATCCGTCAGTCAGATTTTTACCCTGTTCCTTCTGTGGTCTGTATCTCGAATCTGGTCGAGGAGTACACAGGCAGACCGCAGGTGAGGTTCACGACACACCAGCATTGCGGTGCCGCCACATATGCATTCGTCAACGGGGACGAGTTCGTCCCTATAAACCGAATCGTCAATGTGGATAAATTCTTCGAGTCGGTTGAGAAGATGGCAGAAGAACTCAGGAGGGGGGGGTCCATCAACAAGTACCTCGCCCTGTCTCATGGTGTAAAGGAACTCTACTCCTCAGTGAAGGAGAGCGAAAGGGGAGATACCGCCCAGTTCTGGAAACTCCTCGCAAAGACCCTGATATTGCAGGATTTCAACACATTGCGTGATTTTCACTGGAATGCCCTCTTCATCGGGACCATGCATTTCATGGACTGCTACAACTATGACATCGAACGGGTGAAGAGGTGCTGCATTCATTATGCCACACCGGATATGCGCATCATCCCCTTCTGCTCTTACAACAGCGGACCGGTCCACAGGGAGAAGATCTGGAGGAGATACGCGAGGAAATTCCCCCGCGATGAGATTTCAGAAGGGAAAAGGTAGGTCGATTCCGCTGGCCTTCTGCATGGCAAGACGGGCGATCGCGATGTCCTGAATGGCGAGACCTGTCGAATCGAAGATCGTGATCTCTCCTTTACTCCTCCTCCCGCAGAATCCCAGTATGACCTGACCGATCGTGCCCGTGATCTCCTCTTTTCTGAATAAACCTCTGCTGATCGGGACATTGATCTCGCCCGAATGAACCGCCTGTTCGATATCGTCCACAAAGACCAGGGCCCTTTTCAGAATCGCCGGGTCCAGCTCCTGCTTCCCCGGAGCATCCGCTCCTATCGCGTTGATATGGGTGCCGTCTGCGATCCATTCGTTCTTCACGATCGGGGAGGTGGAGGGAGTGGTGGTCACCAGTACATCGCATCCACAGACCCGCTCTAGCGTATCGCTTCTCGCATCGAGATGCCTCCACATTGACGCGAGTCGTTCTGCATTCGCGACCTCCCTGCTCCAGATGCGTACCTCTCTGATCTCCCGCTCCTCCGCGATCGCTGCGATCTGCGCATTCGCCTGCCTGCCGCTACCCACCACGCCCAGCGAGATCTCCTTTCCGGAAGCAAGATGCCGGCAGGCAATGCCCCCTGCCGCACCCGTCCGCATATCGGTCAACGAGGTCGCGTTGAGCACCGCCTGGGGTCTGCCGTTCTCCGGATCGAGGAGTACGGTCACCGCCATGACGGTCGGCAATCCTCTTTTTCGGTTATCCGGATGCATGTTCACGATCTTGACGCCTGCCATGTGCAGAAAAGGCACATATGCGGGCATGGTCCTGAAGTCCCCCCCTTCCAGCAGGACATATACCTTCGGGGGCATCCTCACACGCCCTCTGCCATGTTCGGCAAAGACATCTTCTATAACCGCATTGACATCACGGTACTCAAGTCCGAGATGCGGCTCCGGATAATACTTCATGGCATTGATCTTTGCCCGGTCTGTATTGAACCCTGTGCATGCAGTGCGCATGCAGCGTGACCTCTGGGGTGCAGAGGGATCATCTCTGACTTTATGCGAATTGACGGTTTATTCCTGGCCGTTTCGGACCCAATCGGTGGCAACACGAATCCCTCTCATCGCCTGCCACTGGCAAAGATACAGGGCCGCAGCTCCGCGGGCAGCCGGGGGCATGTTCCTTCGATCCGATTTCGGACAGGCTCGAAGGAGAATGTTGAATTACCTGTAAAGACTGGAAATAGCGGGGATCAAACAGGAAAAATCGCCTGATCTGTCGATAGATTCGATCCGACCGCGCATCAGGAAGACTCGATCTCGCGCAGGGCCTTCTCTGCCAGTTCCTTCATGCGTGCGGAGATTCTGCCCGGAGCAGAGAACTCCACATCGGACATCGCCGTTGCGATCTCGGATCCGAGAACGAAGATCGCATGCTTGTGCTCGATCTTGCTCCGGTGGATCTGTGAAGGATCGATCTTCAGCGAGTAATATCGGGGGAATTTGAGATCGGGGTTGAGTGATTCGAAGTAATTCTTTATCTCTACAAGGATCTGGTGGAGCGATATGAGTTCTTCCTTGTGCATCGGATCACCGAATAATGATATGGCGATCTGACGATAAATAATGTTGGACAAAGAAAGAGGCGATAGATGTCAGATCTTTAACAATCTGACAGAGGTTGGCCTCTTTATGATCCCGCTGAAATCAGGCGCGGCGACAAATTCGATGCCGTGTGTGAAGAAGAGATCGAGGAGTTTCTGGTCCACCACGCGATCGATCACCACTCCGGCAGGTTTTCCATCTCCTCTATCGAGCACCCGCTCAATATCGGCTGCACTGAACTCACCGATCGTCCTCATATTGCCATCGAGGAGGCGAGCGATCGTATGCCCTCCCACTTCCCTGAAATGTTCCTGAAGGAGATGGGGTATTTTCGCCTTCTTCTCCGGCACCGCTTCGATCGGGGATCTCTCTGCGGAAGGTTTTACGATCTGGCTCTTTTCTGCCTCCCGGACTTCGGCCTCCTCCGGTGGTTTGCCATGTTCCTTCACATACTCGACCGGCACCTTGTTTCTCAACGCCTTCGTGATCTCCTTTCTGGTCATCTGTTCGACGCTTCTCCCTCTGGGGGCATATGCGATATAATCGATATCCGCCACCTGCAGGAGCTCGCGAAGTATCAG
This sequence comes from Methanomicrobiales archaeon, assembly GCA_029907705.1. Taxonomy (GTDB): domain Archaea; phylum Halobacteriota; class Methanomicrobia; order Methanomicrobiales; family JACTUA01; genus JARYLJ01. Next base: position 13,625 of record JARYLJ010000030.1, on the reverse strand, counting down.
CTCACCCCCCCGATCCCCGTCGAGGAAAGCGGTGGTCACGCGGGTCTCCGCCAGTCTGGGGATGATCGCAGGGACCTTCGTCCCCTCCACCGCCACCGCATTCTTGATGCCGTACCGGAGCAGATTCGCCACGTCTGCCCTGCCCTCCACGATGATGACCGCATCGGAATCGAGTACGTGTGGCCCTGCCGGTACCTTCTCCTCGCCGATCTCGATGACCTTCTCGATTCTGATGGCGTCCCGAACTTCGTTCAGCAGCTGCACCGTATCTATCGTGCTCTCGTCGAACTGGTGCAGGAGGAGATCCTTGGCCCTCTCCACGATCTTCCTCTTCTTCGTCACCCTGATATCCTCGATCCGCTCCACACTGAAGTGCGCCATGCATGGACCGACCCGGTCGATCGTCTCGAGCGCGGACGCGAGCACGGCCGTCTCCGCCCTGTCGAGCGAAGATGTGATCAGGATCTCTCCCCTGGTCTCGCCCTTCTTCGTCTCTATCTGGACGTCAATCCGTCCCACCCTTCCGGATCTCTGGAGATCGCGGAGATCCATCTCCTCCCCCAGAAGTCCTTCCGTCTGACCGAAGATTGCTCCTATGATATCCGATTTGTCCACGACCCCCTCTGCATGGAAATTGATACGGATGAGATATTTCGTTGTATCAGATAAGTACACATCACAAACCTCCGTGAACAACGCATTTCATACATCCCGTACTGAATGCGGACCTGCCTCAGGGCAGATCACGGATATAATGCATCTCAAACCTGTTAAAGCTAGTACTCGTCCCAATTGGGATGTTAAGCCAGAATATTTAAAGAAGCGATCAGACGTTTCGGTTGCCGCTGAGCAATTCGAGAATCCACCCCTTTTTCAGACCTTTGACGAGTATCCTCTTGCTGTGCGAGCGCTCTCCCCGGAGGATTGCGATGGAATGGCGGGGTGTTTTCAGGAGTTCGGCGAGTCTCAGCAGGAGCTCATGGTTCGCTCTCCCGTCTCTCGCCTCTGACTGCACATGAAAGATGAACGAGTCCCTCCAACTGTCATAACCCTGGAAAAATACCTCTGTCCTAGAACCGGAGATGAGATGTATACGGAGGATGCACCCCTCTTCGGTCTCATTTACTGCATCTTCCAGTCGCTTCATGGGAATCAATCGAAAAGATGTCGCCCGGCATTAACAAACATGGATCATCTGTGGCGGTCGCCGTCCATCACCTGTTAACGCCCTCATGCCGGGCGGTGCCTGTCTCACATGCGGGTTGTCCCATGTCTCACAGGCGGCGTTCGCCGATCCTCGACCGGGGACCTATGCACGTGATCTCTCGGCACGATCTATAGTTATTCACGCCTCTCTATATATCCTCTCCCCGGAAACCAGCGTGGTTCACCCCGAAGGAACTCCCCCCCGTCATATACTCGCTCCCCGTTGAGAAGGACGATATCCGGAAAGACACCCTCCATACCCTCGAACGGGGTCCACCCGGCCCGGCTGTGGAGAATTTCAGACCCTATCTCGTGCGCCCCTTCCGCATAGAGTGCGAGGTCTGCCCTGCATCCGGGCCTAAACCCCGGCGGGGAGATCCCGAGTATCTCCGCAGGCCGGCGAACCGTCTTTTCCACGACAGAATCCAGTGTAATGGCGCCCTTCAATGCGCGTGCGACAAGCAGCGGGAGCATCGTCTCCACACCGGGCATGCCCGCGGGCGCATCGGCAAACGGGACCGACTTCTCGCTCAACAGGTGGGGCGCATGGTCGGATGCGATCACATCGATCCTTCTCCACCTGCTCCAGAGCATCTCCTGCACCTCCCTCCTTCTGAGGGGCGGATTCACCTTGCCCCTCGGATCGTCATCATCAAAGCGCTCGAGGCAGAGGAAGAGGTGATGCGGGGAGACCTCCACGCTACCTCTGGCAACATCGATCGAGTCCGGACTGCTCAGATGGCAGAAGTGAACCCTGCGGATGGATGAGAGTGAGCTCACCGTTCTGACCGCCTCCACCTCGCCCCTAATCGGACGTTGAATCTCATGCCCGCTCAGCGATTCTGCCCCATCGGAAAGGGGGCGTTCTGCGTGTATCGTTGCCACTGCATCCAGGCGATCGATCGTGTGAAGGAGGCGTTCCAGCATCTGTGGCTTTAATGGCTCGCTGTAACTCGAGGTGGCGGTGAAGATCTCCCCGAAGGCCATCGCACCGGCCCTCCAGAGTGCCTCCAGATCTGCATCCTCGGCGGCTCCTGCGTTTATCGCATAGTGGGTGAATGCTTTTTCGGACGCCTCGGAGACGCGCTCCACGAATCTCGCCTCTGAGGTGACGGGTGGGAGGGTATTCGGCTGGTCCACGACGAGCGTCACCCCTCCGGCGAGCGCGCTCTTCGTGCCGCTCTCCCAGTCCTCCTTGTGCGCCTGCACGCCACCGCGCATGTGCACATGCATGTCGATGGCACCGGGAAGGCAGAGGCGGCGCCTGCACTCGACGATCGAGTCGGCCCTGCCCGATGGTGCGCCGCAATGCACCACAACGCCCCCCGAGATCGAGATATCCACGATCCTTCCATCGGGCAGCCGGGCATCCTTCAAAAGGAGATCTAGCATACTCTCGGCACAGGGTCGCCCATGGGGGGCTCGATGAAACGCTCCCCACCGATCCTTGTATCCATGATCACGCCACTTCCCCTGGTGACGGTCCCTATGATGGCGGCATCCCTGCCGTACCTGTGGGACCTGAGTGCAGAGAGGACCGATTCTGCATCCTGTGGCGGGACGCCCATGATCACCTTCCCCTCGTTCGCCACCTCCAGCGGATCGATCCCGAGCATCGCTGCCGCACTCTGGACGCTCCTCCTAATCGGAAGCGCCTTTTCCTGGATGACGATCCGCCTGCCGCTCTTTCTCGCCATCTCGTTGATGGCGCTGGCGAAACCGCCTCTCGTTGGATCCTTCATCGCATGTATCTCACCCGTTTCGAGTGCCAGCTCCACGAGACCCCACAGGGGAGCGACATCGGAACGGATCTGCTCCCCGAAGTCGAAACCCTCCCTCTGCGCGAGTATCGCAAAGCCATGGTCCCCGAGGGTACCGTTCACGATGATCCGGTCACCTTCCTGCAGGCCGCAGTCGCGCACCACGGTGCGTGCCCTTCCGATTCCCGACGTGTTGATCACGATCCCGTCGAGTGCGCCCCTCTCCATCACCTTCGTATCCCCCGCGACGAGGCTTGCATCCACCTCTGCGAGCGCTTCATCCATCGAACGGACGATCCTTTCGAGCGTTTCGTACTCGAAACCCTCCCCAATCACCATCCCGCAGGAAATGGCAAGGGGTTTGCCCCCCATCATGGCCAGGTCGTTCACCGTGCCGCATATAGAGAGGCGGCCGATGTCTCCGCCCGGGAAGAAGAGGGGCCTGACGATGTGACTGTCGGTCGTGAAGACCAGCTGCTCTCCTGCGAAGGGGATCACCGCCCCATCATCCATTGCCTCCAGGCCTATTCCGCCGGCATTCGTCCTGGTCAGGTTGGAGAGCAGCCTTCCGAGCAGTTCACCCATCACCTCTCCACCCGCACCATGGAGCATCGAGATCTTCATTCCTCTGCCACCTCGATCTCCATGCGGGTGACGATGATCTCCCTCCCTTTGAGAACTTCCGGCACACCTCCGCACCTCGGACAGGAGAAGATCTCGTGCCCCTGGTACCCGCAGCCGCACCTGGCGAGGGGGTCGATGCTGGTGAACACGAGCTCTGCACCATCGAAGAGTTCCTCCTCCTCCACGATCACATCGAAGAGGAAACGGACCTGTTCAGGATTTGCTATCACCATCTCGCCCATGTCCACATGGATCTTATTGATTCTGGAGGCCTTGTTCTCCATGGCGGCCTTCTTCGAGGCGAGGTAGATATCGTATGCGATGCTGTACTCGTGCATCAGTCCTCCATCGCAGCCATGACCTCTCTGAAGAGCTCCCTCGTCTCGAGCCCCTCCTCCCTCGAGAGGCGCTGTATGGCAAAACCCACATGGACGAGCACAAAATCCCCCACGTTGACATCCACCAGATCGAGCCTCACTTCCTGCTTCAGATCTCCAAAATCCACCACGCCGATATTATCCCTGATCTCGATCACTTCACCCGGAATCGCGATGCACATCTCTCTTCCTCCCTTCTGGCCTCCTCATCCACCTTTCTGAAAATACACGAGATTACGCCGGGAAGGAGATTTGAACTCCTGAGGTGCGGAGCACCAGTGGCTTTCAAGGCCACCGCCTTTCCTGACTAGACTACCCCGGCCCTCTGTCTGCTCTTATTTGATCTTCCCGCGAGGAAAAATAGATTGTCATCGTTCACCTCTTGCGCATCAGGATGAAGAGGATGGCTAAAAGTGTCACAGCGACTGGCAGAGGGGCGGTGGGAGTCTCCGTCACACGCGCCCCGAAGAATGATGCGCATTCAGGACAGTTCCTGATCGAGGTGGCATTTGTCGCACTGATTGTCACCTCTGCCCGCTCGCTGAACTGGTCGGGATAGACTTTGAGATAGATCTTTCCGCCCCTTGTCTGAAGCTCCAGCCTTTCGGAAGAGGTACCCCTCGTGTTCACTGTCGATGGGCGGTTATCCTCGTCGATGTACTCCACCACCCAGTCGACACCGGAGGAGGTGGTGACGATCAGATTTCCAGGCAGTGTCCTGATCTCGAAGTAGGCGGGCTCTGCCCTCGTTGAAGTCCCACTCGCAGTGATGAACGCCTCTGTCGTCGGCAATGGGGTCGGCATCGGTGTGGGTGTCGCAGGCACCGTCACCGCGATATCGAAGGTCCATCGATAACCCGATCTGTCCTTCAACACCACCGTGTAAGTGCCGCCTTTCGATATCTGGACATCAGCAGAGAAGGCGCCCATGGCCGTTGCGATATACACGGGACCGTACACGGTCTCCCCTCCAGAGGTGACGATCACCTCCACCCCCTCATCTCCCGCATTCTGGAGTGTACCGGCGATCTCAAGGGTTCCGTCGAAGAGTTGTGTCCTCGGATTCGTGACCTTCAGCTCTTCACTCCTGTCGAGAATTTCGACGAATCTCCAGTATCTGGAGCTGCTGCCATATGTGTACTGCCCGCCCTCCACAATCTCCACCTTGTACATGCCTTTACTCAGGCCTCTCGTCTCGAAGGAGGTGGAGAAGCTTCCGTTCGCCTGGATCACGACATCCTTCTGCGCGATCACTCGCGGAAAATTCCCGCTGGACGCGAACATTACCGTCCTGGTGAGGCCCGGAGGGAGGTTGCTCTCTCCTGTCACCTCGATCACCTCACCCAGGCTCACCCTGGCGGGAGCAGAGATGTTCACATAATATGCGGAGGCCACTCCGGTGAGTGCGAGCAGGCCTGCCATCAGCGCAAGCATCTTCTTCAAATCCATATATATCCCATATGAAGCGATGGTATTTGAAGGATATGAAAGGCCGCTCTCCAGCTGGTTGAACAGAGAGTTTTACAGAGGGGAAAAGCTCGATTGCCTCACCATCATCCTCAAAAGCGGCGGTTGTGCATGGTCGCGCTGCCTTATGTGCGGTTACCGCACGTTCCGATTTCCCCCGATCTCCGAAGAGGAGCTTGGCCTCCGTATGAGGGCCCAGCTCCGCTGGATACAGGAGAATTACAGGGACTCGCATTTCGATATGGTGAAGATCTTCACCTCGGGGAGCTTCTTCGATCCCGCGGAGGTCCCTCCAGAAGTCAGGAGAAAGGCGGCCGAACTCTTCAGGGGAAAGCTCGTGATCGCGGAGACCCGACCGGAATACGTAAACAGGGATGTACTGGAAGATTTCATATCGGTCATCGATGAGGGGGTGTGGGACATCCCGCTCTATGTGGCGATGGGTCTGGAGACAACAGATGACGCGATACGGGAGAAATCGATTGGAAAAGGATTCGATCTCGAGTCGTACCGGAAGGCAGTCGATAGAGCCCATTCATCGGGTGCCGGTGTGAAGAGCTATCTCCTGCTGAAACCGCCCTTCCTGACCGAAGGGGAGGCGATCGCCGATATGAAGAAGTCGATACGCGAGGCCTCGAGGTGGTCCGAGATCGTTTCTATGAACCCCTGCACCGTGCAGAGCGGCACGGAGGTCGAGCAACTCTGGAGGAAGGGTGCGTACAGGCCCCCGTACCTCTGGAGCATACTGGAGATCCTGATCGGTGCGGAAGGGCATCTCCTCTGTGATACCGTCGGCGCAGGAACGCAGAGGGGGGCACATAACTGCGGTGAATGCGACAGGGAACTGACGCAGGCGATAAAGGATTATACCCTTTCCGGTGAGAGGGCGCCACTGACATCCGCATGGGAGAAGGGTTGCCGTTGCATGGTGGAATGGGAATTCGTGAAGCGTGAGGAGAGGCCGTACTGCATGCCCCTCACGAGGTGATCGCCGTCTCCTGTATCTCGAGGTGCTTGGCGAGCAGGGGGAAGAATGCCCCCGCATCGCTCACGATCCCGATCGCCTGCATCGTGCCCCTGTCCATCAGTTTGGTCACCGCAGAGGGGTTGATATCCACACATACGGTCTTCACATGCGAAGGGAGGCAGTTTCCCACCGCGATCGAATGGAGCAGGGTGGCCACCATGAGGACCATATCGCAACCTCTCAGATGCGCCCGGATCCGGTCCTGTGCCTCCATCACATCGGTAATGACATCCGGTATGGGCCCGTCATCCCGAATGGAACCTGCGAGTATGAATGGAACGTCGTTCATCACACATTCGTACATGACGCCCTTTTTCACCAGACCCTTCTCCACTGCGGCACGTATCGATCCTGCCCTGATCACCTCGCTTATCGCGAGTATGTGGTGCCTGTGCCCCCCGCTCACCGGCTTGCCTGTGGAGATGTCCATGCCCAGCGATGTGCCGAGCATGCTGTATTCGATATCGTGGACCGCCAGTGCATTCCCTGCGAATAGCACGTCGATATATCCTTTTCTGATGATCTCGGCCACCGCATCGGCCGCACCCGTGTGTATTATCGCCGGTCCACCCACCAGTGCGATCTTGCCACCTCTCCTCTTCAGCTCCACGAATTCGTGTGCAATTCTGCTAATCAGCGTCTCGCTCGGTCTTTCGGGCGAGACGGTCCCGTGCATGAATTCGAACGTGCTCTGCTCCCGGGGCCTTTCGGGTGGGACCACTCTGATCCCGTGTTCGCCGACGACGACGAGATCGCCCTTCTTCACCTTCGCGAGCGTCTTGCAGACGGCCCTTCTCGCGACCGGGTCGACCACGATGATGCTGTCCATCTTGATATCTTCGACGGGTATCCACTGCCCATTGAGCTTCACGAATGTCGTATGGTTCGAGGTGGAGTAGAAGCCCTTGGGGACGACCCTGTCACCCTCCGCAGGCACCAGCGTTACGTTCTCCACCTCTATGTCCCTTGCCCCGAGGCGGTACAGTTCACTCAGAATCCGCTGAAGAGCCGCCTCGCTCTCCGTGATGACACGCAGACGGGCATAGCTTGGATCTGTCTTCCTCTTACCCACATCGAATTCGAGTATCTCGAAATTACCCCCCATATCCATGATTTTATCAAATATAAGAGTCATGATACCAGAGTCGATGATATGCCCTTCCAGCTCTATCTCGTGCTCCGCGTGCATGCTGAATACGTCTGTCAGACAGGTTAAAATGATTTTGCGGAGGGTGCACCCCTGCGGGAGTGCGAGTACATCTCCTGTGCCTTCCCCCTCATCCGGGCTGATGGAGGGTGAGATACCGCTCTGCACACGCGAGCTCCCTCCGGGTGTTGACATTGAATGCGAGCTCGGGTTCATCGATGAGAAACCGGAGTTCGTCCTGATACGAACCGATCAGTTCCCCTCTGAGGACGTTGATGCCGGCTGCGCCTGCGGAGATCCCATCCACGACCTCCACGTATCGGGGGATGCATCCTGCACCGTGTATCAGGCGGCATGGCACCCATGTGGAGAGCGCATCCGTCCCCGCCACCCGATAGACATTCCTGATAACCTCCACGGTCTTCGGTGTGAGGCAGGGAATATCCACGACCGAGGTGAAGAGCGGCCCCTCCTCCTCGAGCGTCATCACCGCCTCCACCAGATCCTCTATATATCCCCTACCCTCTGTGACCACGAAGGGTATCGAATGGGCGCGGCACCAGTTGGCTGTATATGGGACCCTCTCTGTAAGGGCGACGACCACCTCGAGGCCCGCCGACTGGAAAGCGCCTGTGACACGCGCGATCATGGGAGAGCCCCGTACGTTGACCATCGGTTTCTCTCCCATTTTCAGTCTGGACCCGCCTCCACCGGCGAGTATCAGCGCAAGCATTCCATCATCGCCCCGATCAGGCGCTCGTTCTCTGCCCGCCCCCTCACCCCGATCCGTATGGCGAAGGGGAGTCCGAATGAGGTGCAGTCCCTGACGAGGACCTGTTGCTCGAGCAGTCTCTTCTGGAGCAGGTCCGCACGGCAGGGAAGGTGGACCAGAATGAAATTTGCGTAGGATGGAGGAACAACGAGCCCCATCTCACGGAGTCTTTCGGTCAGCCATCTCCTCTCCTCTACGATGTACATGCTGGACCTTTTCAGTTCAGGGAGGTGCTCCATCGCCTTCATTGCGAACGCCTCTGCATATGCATTCACGGTCCAGGGAAGTCTGAGCGACTCCAGCCTCTGGATCAGTTCTTCGTCCGCGAAGCCGAATCCGAATCGGATACCCGGGACCGCGAAGGACTTCGTGAGTGAACGGCAGACGACAAGGCCTCTCTTCGATACATCCGATACACTCTGACCGGAGTCGGAGAGCTCGATGAAGGCCTCGTCGACGAAGAGGTATCCACCCCTCTCTCCCATCCGATCGACAATCCCCAACAGTTCCCTGCGACCGGTGAGTTCCCCGGTTGGGTTATTGGGATTGCAGATGAACCTGACCTTCGCACGCGTTGCGTCCGGGCTTCGGACCGCGCCGCGGAGTCCTGCACTATATGCATATTCCCCGAACGTATGCGGCTCCACATGATACTCATCCATGGGGTTTAGTGCGGCAGCACAGAAAGATCTGATGATCTCGATCGACCCGTTTCCAACGGTAATCTCCTCTGCCGGACGGTTGAATGCCCTGCTGATCGCCCCCTTCAATTCCTCGTAATCGTCGTCTGGATATTCCCCCAGCGCCTCCCTATCGATCTCCCACTCGACCTGGGGGGGAAAGGGATTCATGCTTGCGCTGAAGTCGAGGATTCTCATCCCACTCCTCCTCTCGAACCAGCGTCCCCTCCCGCCGTGGACCACCTTCTCCAGCCTCTCCATCTCTATGTCATTCACCCGGGAATGCAAAGTTGGTAGTCCGGGATATTTAAATTCGTTTTCTCCTGTTCGATCTTAAAAGACAAAGTTTTTATAATTTCTTGCGAACCATAAAGGTGTCTGATTTGTCAGATAAAAAGCTGCTAAATGTATGACAAATGTCAGACAAATGGCAGCCTTATGTCTGATATCAGTTGTGAAAAAATGGAGCGTATTACCATCAGACTACCACGTCAGCAGGCCGAGATGCTCGAGAGGCTTGTGGAGATGGGCGAATTCCCCACGGTCTCGGAGGCAGTCAGGTATGCGGTGAGGGAACTCATTCAGAAGCACTCAGGGCAGATCTTGCGCGATAGAGAGCAGATCTCGATCAATGTATAGGGAGCTGTAGCATGATGCAGAGCATAATTGATGAAGCGGTAAAACATGCAGAGATGGAGAAGGCCGTCTCCAAGGACAAGGAAGCGGAAGACGATTTCCTAGGCAATCCCCGGATCGTCATCATCGGATGTGGTGGCGCCGGCAACAACACGATCAACCGGCTCTATCACATGGGCATCGCAGGGGCAGAGACCATCGCGATTAACACGGACAAGCAGCATCTGGACATGATCCAGGCTGACAAAAGAGTCCTGATCGGAAAGTCCCTGACGAAGGGGCTCGGTGCGGGCGGATATCCGGATATAGGCAAGCGTGCAGCGGAGATGGCACGCCCGACGCTCGAGAGCCTTCTCGAGGGCGCCGATCTGGTCTTCGTCACCGCCGGTATGGGCGGGGGCACGGGTACCGGCTCGGCACCGGTCGTCGCCCAGATCGCAAAGGACCAAGGAGCGATCGTGGTCGGGATGGTGAGCTACCCCTTCCAGGTGGAGAAGGCGCGGCTTCTGAAGGCGGAAGAAGGTCTTGAATTTCTCTCGCATTCCGCTGATTCGGTCATCGTGCTCGACAACAACAGGCTCCTGAGCTATGTACCCAACCTGCCCATAGGACAGGCATTCTCGGTCATGGATCAGCTCATCGCAGAGACCGTGAAGGGGATCAGCGAGACGATCACCGAGCCGTCCCTCATTCAGCTCGATTATGCGGATGTGAGGGCAATCATGAGCAAGGGCGGCGTCGCGGTCATGCTCGTGGGGGAGAGCAAACAGCAGAACAAGGCTGAGAGCGTCGTGCACGAATGCCTGAATCACCCCCTGCTCGACATCGACTACAGGGGTGCGACCGGAAGCCTCATACACATCACTGGCGGAAACGACCTGACGCTTCAGGATGCGGAGGAGATTGCCAGTTCCCTCACATATGAACTGGATCCCCACGCAGATGTGATCTGGGGAGCGCGGATCAAAAACGAGTTCGAGGGGAAGGTCCGCGTCCTCGCGATTATGACCGGCGTGAGGAGTGCGCAGATCCTGGGAAATGGAAGAACCATGGATACAAAGAGGGCGGCACCCGTCACCGTCAAGGCCGCCAGGTCGCCGGGTGAGAGGAGCGGCAAGATCATCGACACCATCGATACCCTCTGATCTCCCTTTTTTCTGACGAAATGCTTAATATCGCTGATGACATTTATTATTGAAACTGTCGCAGCGAATCCTTCCTGAAGATACCTGTCTGGAAGTTGCTCGCTCAAACCTGCAATTGGCAGGATTTCGTGGTATCGGGGTGTCGAACATGCACAGCCGTGTGAACAAATGGCCGGATAAGGAAATATTCTGTTTTTTATTTCGTTCCCTTCTTCTGTCCATCCTCACCGGTTTCATGGTTGGCCCGCTCTCCCGCAGGTACAGCGATATCCAGAGACCATCTGATGCGATGGTGGGGGCTGGTCTGAAATGTTAAATGAACTGATCGAGAAGAGAAAGAAGATTCTGGAAGAGTCCGAGCAGCATAAGAACCGCAGAAATGAACTGAATTCGCAGGCTAGCAAATATGCGGCTGAGCGAAATACATTGAACAACAGCACCAGGCAATTTGTCGAGGAGGCCCAGAAGCACAAGGAAGAGAGGGATCGGGCGAACGAGGAGGTCCGGGCTCTAAAGGATCAGCGGAACAATCTCAACCGACAGGCGAACGAGCTCTTCGAAGAAGTCGAGGCCTTCAAGAAGCAGCACGGGAATATCAAGAACCGGGGGATAAAGGAGCTCCAGAAGCAGATAGAATACCTGGAGTTCAAGCAGCAGACAGAGGTATTCACCATCGATCAGGAAAGGGAGATCATCGAGAAGATCAAGCTGTTGAAGGAGTCGGTGAAGGAGCAGGAAGCGGAGCTGGAGCAGAACAAGGAGATCAGAACCAAACTTGCAGAGGCGAAGGAATACAGGAAACAGGCCTCCGATATACATGCAAAGGTGACGGAACTCGCCGAGCTCGCGCAGCAGCACCACGACCTGATGGTGGAAGCGTACCGGAAGGCAGACAAATCACGGGAAGAGGCGGATGAGATGCACAGGAAATTCGTCGAGGCACAGGAGGCAGCCGACGCCGAGCACAAATACTTCATCCAGTGCCAGAAGGAACTCCGTGATTACGACAAGGTGATCAGCGGGCTTCGCAAAAAGGCGAAAAAGTCGAAGATCACCAAGGAGCAGAAGGCGGTGCGCAAGGAGGCGGAGCGGATATTCAAGCAGTTCAGAGGCGGAGAGAAACTTACCACAGACGATATTCTCCTCCTCCAGCGCTCAAAACTCATATAAATCCAATTTCATGTTCATTGCCCTCCGATTCATCACTTTTCTGCGCATTTTTATATACATGCAGAGGCGACCTCTGTTAAATGCCGAATGAACGCCTCCTCATCCTTTCGGTGGACAGGGATGACGATATCGGCTTCAAGGCAGATATTATTTCGCCGGTCATCGGGAGGGAGGCATGCATCCAGGCGGCAAACCGGTTGGCCCTTGTCGACCCCGAGGACTCTGACATCAACGCACTCTTTCAGGCGATCAGAATCTATGACGATCTCAAAGGGAGAGGGGAGGACCCGGAGATAGCGATTCTGAGCGGCAGCCATGCGGACATGATGGAGGGTGACAGAAAGATCGCCGTCGATCTGGACATGGTGGTGAAGAGGACCGGTGCGACATCCGCGATCGTCGTCACCGACGGCATGGAGGACGAGTATGTGGTGCCCATCATCATCTCCCGCATCCCGGTGGCGACCGTGAAGAGGGTGGTGGTCACGCAGATTCCGAATCTAGAGAGCACATACTATATCATAAAACGCCTCTTCGAGGACCCGAAGATCGCGAGGGTCACCCTCGTTCCACTCGGTCTGGCGATGCTCCTCTTCGCCATCGCCTCCATGCTCGGCTATCCGGAGGGGGCGACCATCATCGTCTTCGGTGTCGTGGGTCTTTACCTCCTCTTCAAGGGTTTCGGACTGGACGAGGTGATCTCGTTCTTTGTCGATGGCATGAAGGTGTCTCTGAGAAAAGGGAGATTGTCCTTTGTCACGTACATCGCCGCTGCACTCTTCGGCGCCATCGGCATTATCATGGGCTTCATCAATCTGCTCAGATATTACCCTTCCGACGAGACCTTCGGCCTCTTTATCCTGGTCGTCTCGTTCATCTATGGATCAGTGGGCTGGCTGACCGGTGCCGGCCTGATGATCTCTCTGGGCAAATTGATCGATTCCTATCTGAACGAGCCGCCGACATGGAGACGGGTGGTGGTGCTCCCGTTCTTCGTCAGCGCAGTCGGTTCGATCACATACGGGGCGAGCCTCTATACCCTGTCGATCAGCGGTGTGAACGATTTTCCGATCGCACCTGAATACGGCCTCCTCTATCTGGTGATATTGACCATCGGGGGCCTCTTCTGTGCACTGATCGGTGTGTATGCGAGGTCACACCTTGGTGTTGCAGAACAGGGGTGAAGAGTACCTTTTTTTTCGCAGGAGTGGGCCTCGATCGTCTTCATCATAAAGGTCCGAAATGTGGCACTGCACCCCCTCTCTCCCGCATATGCGTTTCACGAATTCGCATAAAAAGCACAATGGATCATTCTTGATTCATGATCTCGCTCGTGCTATTGCGACCATCGAATGCCGTGCTGGCGTACATGCAGTACCGTGCGTTGAGGGGAGCACCCGCAGTTCGATCCGGGTAGAACGGAGTAATCGCACACGGGGCACCGGAGCGGCGGGGGCGGGGCAGCGCGTCGCCCTCTCGCGCGTTCGATGCCATAAAAACTGTGGCTATACGGCCGATCCGGATATCATAGATCGAGCAAGGCACTTTAGGAAAACCATCGAATCTATGGTGTACTATACTCGCTAAAGGAGAGCGTATCCCTTTCAGCCGATC
>JARYLJ010000029.1 GCA_029907705.1 Methanomicrobiales archaeon | reverse complement strand
GATCCTGTCAGGATACGGGAACTCAATTTACAGCTTAAGGTGTACACTGCCAAAAAAGATGAACTGACCCCCTTGAATCATCGAGATGGCAGGGGGCCTGAAGCTCTTCAATTCTCATGGATGAAGATCCCCGATCCTTTCATCGATTCCAGTGATATCGCAGGCCATCCCGCAGGGTCAGCGATCGATGCGGTGGAGAATCGTCAGTCTCCAGGTGCCAATGTGTCAGAGTGACACTGACGACGGGTAATTCGCACGCAGGGGAGTTCCCTGAGCCATGTCTCCCAGACAAAGCCCACGGGCCGGTCAGAGACTGTACTGACTGTACTGATCCCGCAAGTCGGATCGAAAAGGAATGATCTGGTGGTTTCATCGGTGACATCACTCACCTCTGACGCCGCCATCCCCGCCGGCGGCATTCCCGCCCCCAGCAGAAGAGCAGAATCGCTGCGAGGATTGCCCCCATGAAGAGGAGGGCTGCTGCCAGCATCATCACGGTACCGATGAACGGGATATCCGGCAGGAGATGCAGGGCAGGGATATCCCTGTCCGCGAGGATCCTGTAGACAAAGACGAAGATGAGTACGGGCGGGATCGCATACCGGTAGAGACCCCGGATCTTCCCATCGATCCATCGATCCCCACCTATCTCCCTTCTGAACACCTCTGTCTCATTGCGCCATGCAAATACGATCGAGGTCAGTATCGCCGAGAGTATGAGGCCGAGTGTGCCGACCGATTCGTCGAGCAGGTCGAGGATCCTCGTCCCCACGATCGTCCACCCTGCGGAAGAATAGCTCATCGCCGAAGGAAGACCAACGAGGAGGAGGAGGGCGGTGAGGATCAGTGCTGCCTTCCACCTCGCCACGGAGATCGATTCCACCAGTGCAGCAACCGCCACTTCCAGCATCGATATGGCGGAGGTGAGTGCGGCAAAGAAGAGGAGAGCGAAGAATGCGAGGGAGAACACCCTGCCCAGGGGCATGATCTGGAATGCCCTGGGCAGGGTGGAGAAGGCGAGCTGGGCTCCCAGCGAAGGTTCAAGCCCGAAGGTAAATACGACAGGAAAAATTACCAGTCCGGCCATGAGGGAGACGGAGAGGTCGGCGAGGGCGACGATCAGCATCGTGGAGGGTATCCTGACAGACCTATCGAGATACGCTCCGTAGGTCGTGAGAATTCCTTCTCCCACAGAGAGGGAGAAGAAGGCCTGTCCCAGTGCGGCGGCCCAGATGAAGGGGCTGGAGAGAACCGCAAAGTCCGGAGTGAAGAGATATTTCAGGCCGTCCTGAAAGCCGCCGAGTGTCAGCGAGAATGCAACAAGCCCTATCAGCAGGATGAGGCAGAGTGGAATCAGAAACCTGCTGATGCGCTCGATACCGCTCCTGACGCCGAAGGATACGATCGCCCCCGTGATCAGCACCGAGAGGAGGAAGAATAACAGCGGCAGAGGAGAGCCGGTGAATTCGCCGAATACCAGATCGATTCCAACGGCTGAGAAGACCGCATACGCGAACGACCAGCCGGTGACGGCCAGGTAATAGCTGAGAATCAAAAATATGACGGCGGTGACGAACCAGCCGGCGATGTGGAGGTACGTCCCCCTCGCCCTGAAGGCCGAGATCAGGCTCCCCCCGGATGTTCGCCCCACCGCCACCTCGAGCACCATCAGTGGAAATGCACAGAGGAAGACCGCGATGAGGTACGGGACGAGATATGCGCCCCCTCCGTTCTGCCCGACCACGGAAGGGAAGCGCCAGATGTTCCCTATTCCGACCGCTGAGCCGATCGCTGCCAGGATAAAACCCATCCTGCCTGACCAGCGTTCCTTTGCCTGCACCGACTCACCTCAACAGCATCTGCTCTTCGGATTTATCATCCCGCTGATCTGGCAGCCCCAGATACATCATGGAATATGCCGATCTTCAGAACTCATCTGCAGGGCCAGCCCTGTTCGAGACCATATTCCCATCCTTTCAGTCGTGGGTGGCCATACCGCCATGGAAGGTATCGTCGCATTCAGGGTTCGGTATTTCCTGAAGTACCGGAGCGCCTTAATGAAGCCCTGTCTTCGAAACTTCGAATCACGGCGATTTCGACGGTGCGATCACCCGATCTCCCTGAGGCGAATCCGGAGGTATCTGCAATCCAAATCGACCCCGGAGCAGCGCGGAGGAGTAATCGTACAGATGGAATCCCAAAGGCGCCTGCCCGGCTCCGAAAATTTATATGGAAAAAAAGGTTTTCACCAGGGCATTCAGATGAAGAGGGGCGCGAAAACGACTGCCACGATCGCCATCAGCTTCAGCAGTATATTCAGTGCGGGACCGGCGGTATCCTTGAAGGGATCGCCCACGGTATCCCCTGTGACCGCCGCTTTGTGGGCGGGTGATCCTTTTCCTCCCATGTGCCCCTGCTCGATATACTTCTTCGCGTTGTCCCATGCACCCCCGGTATTCGCCATCATGACGGCGAGGATGAAACCGGAGGTGATGGATCCGATGAGGAGGCCTGCGAGTGCCGCGGGCCCGAGAAGGATACCCATCAGCAGAGGTGAGGTGATCGCCATCACCCCCGGAGCGATCATCTGCTTCAGTGCAGCGTTCGTCGAGATCGTGATGCAGGCGGCGTAATCCGGCTCCGCCTTCCCCTCCATCAGCCCCTTTATCTCCCTGAACTGCCTCCTCACCTCCTGCACGATCTGTCCCGCTGCCTTCCCCACGGCGGTCATCGCGAAGGAGCAGAAGAGGTACGGGAGCATCGCCCCGATGAGCACCCCGACGAAGACCACAGGCGTGAGCATGTTCACCAGTTCGAGGTTCACCGCCTGCGCATAGGCGACGAAGAGCGCGAGTGCGGTGAGCGCCGCCCCGCCGATCGCGAAGCCCTTCCCGATGGCGGCAGTCGTATTACCCACGGCATCGAGCGTGTCCGTGATGCCCCTCACCCCCGGCTCCTGGTGGGACATCTCCGCGATCCCGCCGGCGTTATCCGCCACAGGGCCGTAGGCATCGACCGAGAGCGTGATGCCCAGCGTCGCGAGCATCCCCACGCCGGCGATCGCGACGCCATAGAGGCCTGCCATGTGCGAGGCGATGAGGAGGGCCGCACCCACGATCAGGACGGGGAAGACAGTGCTCTCCATCCCCTTCGCGAGGCCCGTGATGATGTCCGTTGCGGCGCCTGTCTCGCAGGCCTTTGCAATCGCCTGCGTCGGTGCCCGGTCGTAAGAGGTGTAGTACTCGGTGATCAGCCCGATGGCAAAGCCGGCGATCAGTCCTGCGATGGTCGCGATGAATACGCCCGTATACGCAGGTCCGAGGAGTGTCTGGACGAGGTAATAGGCGGCGATGACCGTGAGCACGAGCGCGACCAGGGTGCCCCTGTTGAACGCATTGTGGATCGCGCTGCTCTCCTGTTTGTCGGTCCTCACGAAGAGTGAGCCGATGATCGAGGCGATCACGCCTGCGGCGGCGATCAGGATGGGCAGCAGGATCACGTTCATGACAGAGACACCGGCGAAAAAGGCGATCCCGACTGAAGAGGCCCCCACCAGCATGGTCGCAATGATCGACCCCACGAAGGACTCGTACAGATCGGCGCCCATGCCCGCGATATCGCCGACGTTGTCGCCCACGTTATCGGCGATCACTGCAGGATTCCTCGGATCGTCCTCCGGGATACCCGCCTCCACCTTCCCGACGAGATCCGCCCCCACGTCAGCGGCCTTCGTGAAGATGCCGCCGCCGACGCGTGCAAAGAGGGCGATGGAGCTTGCCCCGAGGGAGAATCCCGAGACGACACTCACCACCTCGTAGGTCCCCAGGGTGGTGAAGCTGATCAGGGAGTAAAGTATCCCGCAGAGACCCAGAAGGCCCAGCCCCACGACGACGAGACCCATCACCATGCCGCTGGAGAAGGAGACCCTGAACGCCTCCGCCATGCCGCGCCTCGCCGCATTGGTGGTCCTCACATTCGCGTGGGTGGCAGAAGACATCCCGATGTAGCCAGCCAGTGCAGAGAGTGCGGCCCCGATCACGTAACAGACCGAGGTGAGCGGGTGTATTCCGGGTACCAGGTAGAGCACCAGGGCGAGCAGGATCACGAAGACGGCGATGGCGGTATACTGCCTCTTCAGGTACACCATCGACCCGAGCCTGATCGCCCCGCTGATCTTCTCCATCAGCTCGTTCCCTGTGCCCTCCCTCTTCATCGTCCTGTACGAGTAGCCTGCGAAGAGCAGACCGACGATCGCGCACAGAGAGACCAGAATGAGCGGTTCCATTCCAAACATCCTCCGATATCCTCCCGTTCAGACGAGAGTTCGTATTCAGTGTTTTCACTTTGCATTTAAAAATCAGGCGGTTTCAGGATGTTTGGAGAAATCCAGGACATTGGTTTCGAGAGTCTGGAGATCGAGTACCACCGCGCGGGCCGGAGTGGGCTGGATGTTCATCTGCTTCTGGAACGAGGTCTGGGACTGCCAGGCGCCTGCGTTGATGCCCAGCACCCCCCTGTATCTCGTGATCCCCCATGTATGCACATGCCCCGTATGAAGTACGTCCGGGATGTGATCGATGACCAGCCGATCCCTCTTCTCCGCCGCAAGAGGGACCCTCTTTCCGTACGTGAGTGCGAGGTGGCGTCTTTTAAGCATCTCCTCCATCATCTGCTGGGGCCGCGAATAGCTCGCCTCCGGTATGAGCCCGATCATATCGTCGATCGATCTCCCATGATACATGAGCACCCTCACCCCCTGCAGGGATACCATGCAGGGGTTCTCCACCCAGATACAGTTCGACGGGAAACCCTCCCTGAACCTCTCCGGTATCGCCTGCTGCGGCTCCACACCCCGCACGATGTCGTGGTTCCCGGGGGAGAGCAAAATCTGGATATGCGAGGGCAGATCGGAGAGGAGCGCGCCCAGGGCCCTGTACTGTTCGTAGATATCGGTGATCGTCAGCTCCTCCTGCTGATTCGGATATATACCTATTCCGTCGACCAGATCGCCTGCCACCAGCAGGTACTGAACTTCGTTATCCGAGATCCAGTCCGCAAACCTCATCCACTCCCCTTCCAGGAATGTGTCGCTGCCCACATGGATATCCGAGATGAATACCGCTATCCCTGGTTCCGAGCTCCTGTAGGGTGCGTGATTGACCGGAATGTCGGGCCGGACGATCGATTCTGCAAAGAAGAGCTTCCCATCGGAGGAGAGGCTCCCCTTCACCCCGATCACCTCGTCAGGCACGATCCGCTCTGCATCCGCGAAGACCGGCCTCTCCCTGTTGAAGAGTACGGAGATCTGGCCCGTGCTATCCTCCATCTCTGCGAGGCGGTGTCCGTTGGTGGTCGTCCTTATCTCCGAAACCATCGCGATGATGGAGCACTCCAGCTTCTGGCTCCTGTAGGATGGATTCCTGAGCAGTGCCTGAATCGGAACTGCGGAAGTCCGGGACCTGATCATCTCCGCGAGCCTCGTATACCTGTCCCTGAAATAGCTGAGAAAATCCTCGAATGAGGATTTCCCTTTCGAAGCGCCAGCACCACCGCTCAGAACCTCGAGCGGAGCACCCTGGAACCTCACCCCATCCCTCTCCTGAGCGTATCCGGGAATATGCCTCGAAGAGACGACGATCGCATCGCTCGGGAGCTGCGCGATGATCCGGTCGATGATCATCGGATCCTCATGGGCTGTCAGGTACTCCACCACATCCGGATGGACTTGTCGCTTTATCTCGAGAAACCGCTGGATGATCTCCTGCTCGGCGGGCATCGATCATATATCGCGGGGGATGGAAGAATAGCATTTCGGATGTCCGAGATCGCAACGATCCTGCATTTTTCTCGATTTATTCAGTTGCCTATATCTGCAGACAGCCCAGAGTTCTATGGGAGCATGTCGGAACGCGAGAAGGAGAGAACCGATCCCATCACCCGTTTCAGGGAGAGCAAAAACCCGATTGTCTCTCTGGTACGGGACCTCCTCTGGGTAATCGGCGTCGTTGGAGGGATTGCGCTCTGCCTTTTTCTCATCTCGGGCACATGGCCGGCGATGGTGACGATCGAATCGGAGAGCATGATCCCGCACATGAACGTGGGGGATCTGGTCTTCGTCGTCGAGAAGGATCGCTTCGGAACGCTCGTGACGCGTGAGGAGGGCAGCAACTCGGGATACGAGAAGTTCGGAGACTACGGGGACGTGATCGTGTACAGGCCGAACGGAAGGGCAGATCTCCACCCGATCATCCATCGTGCGATGGAGTGGCTCGATGTCGGGGAGGTGGAGGAGATGTACCCGGGCCTGAACATGCACGAAGGATACCTCACAAAGGGCGACAACAACCGTGCCCCCGATCAGGGGTCGTATTTCCGCGGGATCGGGGTGATCGAACCTGTGAAGGGGGAGTGGATCGTGGGAAAGGCATTCTTCGCAATCCCCCTCCTCGGATATCCCGCGCTCTATCTTCCGTACTTCGCCCTGCTGGTCGTCTTTCTCCTCTTGATCCACGAGCTGATCAGCAGAAGGAGATCGGAAAGCAGCCCTGAAGATGAGAAAGGGCGCGATAAGCGCAGAGGCAGAGGGAGATAGGATCGGTCTATCCGCCTGCATGGGTTCCGATTCATCAGGGGGTATCAAATCCTCGATGAACGGCTCTTGCGGTAACAGGGCGGACTCCATTCACATCTGCCGAGGAAGAGATTCATCGCCCTCTGGATATCCGAAAGAGAAGATCTCCGCATTGGAGCGAGGAAAATCTCTGTTGCACATGAAGCCTGGTCTGTCGCAGGGGCCCGGGATGCGACAGAAGGATAGCGGAGGTGCATCTCATCGCGGTGATGAGGTTGAGCACGAAGAATTTCCCTACGGAGATCATGATGTATAAAGAGGGGCGCGGATATCCCGCATTCAGAAGGGATCTTCTGTGATCTGCGGGTGATTCCTGGAGCCAGTCGGGGCTTCGCGTTCCTCTGCGGGGACTGTTTTCGTGGAATATCCGATTTTAGGAGACGAAGGGGGTATCGGGATACGTGCATGATGCAAACCCCGCCACCCTCCGCGCCAGGTGGAGATCGACGAGCAGGGGATTCATTTCCATTTATCGCTTCCGGCTACGCTTTCCTGCGCGGAGCATCCATGAGAGAAGGATGGACCGGTCGGGATGTTCATCAGCCATTTTTTTCTGCAGGGCGACCCATACAGGGCGGAAAATATTCTCCCGAAGAGGTGCATCGTGAAAAAAGTCAGAGGAGGTGCATGGCAGCATCCATGCCCGACATTCCGGTGCGTATCCCCTTAGCAGCGGCGTCCTTATTCACCCCGCTCACCACGCCCTCCAGCAGATCGCGCGTGGTGGAGATCAGCCTGCCTTCTCTTCCCGAGACGCGGACCGCCGGTACGCCAAACCTCTCCAGTGCCGCCGTATCGATGGCACCGCAACCCAGGACACCGTATTTCGTCACGATCGCCACGAGATTCACCGGTCCGAGCGGTATCGCATACCCGCGCGCTCTTTTTTCACCGATCGACACGATCTCTTCCATGAGGAGAGGGGGATGCTCCATCCTTTAATCCTTGCTGTTCGCACGAAGATGTATGGCGATCGATCCCCCCTCTCCCCGCCATTCGCCGGCTCCCGCCATGTTATTTTAACCGGCGTGTTTAACCGGCGTGCCATCGCCATCACGAGTCCGGTGAAGGAGTGCTTATCCCCCTGAACCCCTCCCGAAAGAAACCCTCTCATGAGCCACATCGACGTGAGGAGTGGCACTCCCTTTCTCCGAGTAAAAGTACAGCAGAGGATCTCCTGGTTTTTTCAGAGAGCGGAGCGAACCCAACTCTCCCAATCGATGGTGCTCCGGGAGGCTTTGCCCGGCTATCCCCCGCCGCTCCGGCCCCCATCTTTGCGATTTCCCCCGTTCTGTCCTGAAAAGAACTTCAGGCGATCCCCTTCAATAACTGCGTGCACGCGATCACGGCGTTCGATCTGGTCGCGCTTACACGAGCGATATCGTGAATCCAGAATTATCGACATCTGCCCGAGAGAAGAGGGGATGAGCGGACCTCGGAGGATCACCGGGTCTGCAGGATCTTACAGAGTACGTTCTGATACACCGGCTTCGCATCGGATCTTGCGATGTAACGATCCGATCCGTCAGGTGTGGATGCTCGCATACCGTTCTCAGGTTGCAGACAGTCTGCACAACGGTCGATGAATGATTGAAATATCCACGAAGAGCGCCTCCTAACCGGAGCGATAACCGTTCGACGGGTTCGGGTCCCACCCTTCGCCCCATGCACCCGGCGAGGGGAGAGAACACAGCTCCCCAAAACACAGGTGGGTTGCCGCACTGAAGGGGCACCGGAGAGGTATGAGCGGGGCAGCGCCGCCTGGAGCGTTCTTCCATCGTCAAAAATGGAGCGGGCCATAAAATCCCGGTGAATGTTTTACCGATCACCGATATATGCCCTGTTCCTAGCAACCCTCAATGCATGCCTGCACATTTTCTCACGTGGAGAGAGTGTGCCTTTCCATCGATCCGATGTTGCATTGAAGCCAGTTCGGGACTGTTTGGAGGGGATTCTATGGCGACCAAGGCGGCAGATGAGAGGGATTCATACCTCCCCGATCACGAAGGGTAAAGCGGGTGCGGTGGTTCGATATTTTTATGAGTGGACGGGAGCAGGAGAGGATGCAGTCCCCTCTACCTTGGCGGAATACTCCGGTGCTACCGGGATACTGAGTACCACATCCCATATGGATGCAATAAATTCACGATTCGCTCGCGAACGATCGATGATATACGATACACGCGATGGAGCGCTTTTTCATGTTTTGTGCGAATGAAGCGATGGATCGAAGGGCGCGGAAAGCAGGCCCGTAAAAAATGGGGATGATCTGACCGTGCGCCTGTCCATTGTGATAACCTTAAATTCACCCGGTACGATCCGTTCTATGGACAGGAGGTTCTGAAGGGCGTGCGGACAGAAGAGGGGGTGATAAGGCAGCTTCTTTCGGATGCGATCGGCGGATACAGGCTATCCGATGGAGATGGACTCACCCTGATGAGGGCTCGCGGCAGGATCGTGTGGGAGATTGCAGGCGCCGCAGACGAGGCACGGGCAGCGAAGGCGGGAGATGTCGTCACATATGTCAGGAATCAGAACATCAATGTCACGAATGTATGCATCAATGCATGCGGCTTTTGTGGCTTCAGCCGCAGACCGGGCGAACCTGGAGCTTTTTTCCATGACGACGAGACGATCCGGAAGAAAGCGGCCGAGGCGGTGGAACGAGGGGCCACGGAGATATGCACGGTGAGCGGTCTGCACCCCGAGTTCGACGCCTCCTCGTACCTGCATATCTACGATCTCATCAGAGAGGCGGCACCAGGTCTTCACATCCATGCGAGCAACCCGATGGAGGTCGCCTATGCAGCGAAGAAGAGCGGCTGCAGCACTGCAGAGGTGCTGGAGGCGATGAAGTCGCATGGTCTGGGCTCTCTGTGTGGAACCGCTGCCGAGATCCTGGATGACGGTATAAGGCGGGTGATATGCCCCCAGAAGATCGATACAGCGAGCTGGATCCGTGTGATCAAGGAGGCGCACGGACTGGGAATACCCAGCACAGCCACCATCATGTATGGTTCGTACGAGGGGGATGAGGCGCGAATCAGGCATCTCTCCATCCTCCGCGATATTCAGGACGAGACGGGGGGCTTCACGGAGTTCGTGCCCCTCTCGTACATCCATCCGAATACACCCCTCTTCAGGAAGGGGATCGCGAAGGCGGGCGCCACCGGAAGGGAGGACCTGTTGATGATGGCCGTCTCACGCCTCTTTCTCGACAATTTCAGGAATATTCAGGTCTCATGGGTGAAACTGGGGGTGAAGATGGCGCAGCTCGGACTCATGGCGGGTGCGAACGACCTGGGCGGGACGATGTTCGAAGAGAGTATATCGAAGGGGGCAGGGGCGAAGGAGACGGACTACCTGGACCCGCACGAGATGAGACGGATGGCCCTCGATCTGGGCAGGGGATTCAGAGAGAGGACCACACTGTACCGTCTAATCTGACGGCTGCAGCAGTTTGACAATCTTGTTCCCGATCGCCCTCGCATTCTTGATTGCACGCTCGTCCTTCAGCACCTCTCCGGCGAGATAGCCCCTTCCCAGCACGCTCCCCAGAAACGAGAACTCATGCGAGCTGAAGAAACCCTCGATCGTCTGAAGTGAGCGGGTGCCCCCTTTATCGGCACAGCATGTGACTGCCACTGCCTTCCTTCCGGCAAGCCTCCTGTCATGGTAGAGCGAATATGTGCGGTCGATGAAGTTTTTCAAATGGCCACAGACATCGTAATAGTACGTCGGGCCCCCCAGGATCAGCACCTCGGATTCCATCACCCTTTCGATGATCGCATGCCAGTCATCGTCCTGTATCACGCAGGTTTTCTCCTTCTTGCAGTATTCGCATCCAAGGCAGGGTTTGATCTGTTTTCCCGAGAGCGAGATGAATTCCGTCTCGATGCCCGCCTCCTCGCAGCTGGAGAGAATGATCTTTATCAGAGCGGCGGTATTCCCCTCCTTCCTCATACTACCGGAGATGCCCAGGACTTTCATAACCTCCTATGATCGTCTATCGGTATTGATTCTTTTGCTGGAGATGGGAATTCCGAACCGTTCCAGCGCGCGTCGCACCTCTGACGCCGGATCCTGGCTCCGGTAGAATAGATGCGAGCGGCAGCTGCAATCGGATGACCCGAATCCGGGGATGCATTCACCACCGATCTCTGTAGCAACTGCACATTCGAGGCGCTCTGCGGTGGAGCCACATATCGCTCCCACCGGGGAGAAGCGCTCGTGCAACAGCAGGTAATCCAGATGCCAGCGCGGATTCCGATTACGGTGAACTGCCAGATCGAGGTGCCGCTTCACGCGCACGAGACCCCCCGGACCCAGTGCGGAACCCGTATAGATGTAATAGCCCGGCCAGAACTCCACATCGCAGAGAGAGCCGATCTCGATCCTCGCCCCCTCCGATCGGAGGATGAGACAGTACACACCCTTATTCATGGATACCTGCAATCGCACTCCACGCGGCGGCGACGTGCGCTGAACCCTCCCTCTCCACAGGCATGCCGTGGCCGGGGTACAGTCCCTCGATCTTCAGGCGGGAGAGCCGCTCGATGGATCTCCTCAGTGCACGAAGATCCCCGCCTGGCAGATCGCAACGGCCGAAGGCGCCGTCCGTGAAGACGGTGTCGCCCGAGAAGAGATACTGCCCTTCGGACTGATACAGACATATGCTGCCCGGGGTGTGACCCGGGGTATGGATCACCTCGAGTCCGTGCACCTCGTCTCCCTCCTCCAGCAGGAGGTCTGCTTCCCTCGAGGGGGGGTGCGAGCCAAATAACATCGCCATGCTGCTGATGCCATGCCTGAGGGACGGCGCATCCGATCGGTGGATGGCAACCTCAGCCCCGCAGAGGCTGGCAATTTGGAGGATGTAGGCGGTGTGATCGTAATGGCAGTGTGTCAGTACGATCAGCTCGATATCCCTGCTGTACGGCTTCAAAACAACAGGATTGACCCCTGCATCGATCAGGACGCCCTCATGGATGTAGGAGTTCGCCATGTACCCCTGTCCCGGGATCCATCGGGGTGGCATGCAAGGTATTAAGATCTCCCATCAAATGTGTGTTATGCATTCCCTTCTCAAGGAATGTCAGACAGGGATCCCGAAAGCGATAAGGCAGTGCGCAAAGGAGGAGGGGCTCGCTCCTGAGAGGCTCTTCCGAGCGGTTGTCCTGGGACGCGTGACTATCCCCGCAAATCCTCTCCGCCGACACCGCACATGTGCCATCGGAGAAGGATGCAGGGTGAAGGTGAACGTGAATGTCGGCACCTCGGCGGAGCGCTGCAATCCAGATCTCGAGGTGGAGAAGGCGAAGGCGGCGCTCGATAATGGTGCGGATACACTGATGGATCTCTCCTCGGCAGGTGATATACCGGAGACACGGCGAAGGATACTGGCGATGGATGCACCGGTCGGAACGGTGCCCATCTACGAGGCGGTGCGCAGGGCTGGAAGCGCGGCTGACCTGGATACAGATCTCCTCTTTCGCGTCATCAGAGAGCATTGCACCGATGGCGTGGACTTCCTCACGCTTCACTGCGGCGTCAACCTCGAGGCAGTGGAAGTCCTGAAGAGCGATCCCCGCATCCTGCCGGTGGTGAGCCGTGGGGGTGCATTTCATGTCGCCTGGATGCTGGCGAGCGGGGAGGAGAACCCCCTGTACGCGGAATTCGACTACCTGCTCGAGATCCTGGACGAGCACGAGGTCGTGATCAGCCTGGGCGACGGAATGAGGCCCGGCTCTGTATGCGATGCAGAGAGGATGGCGAAGACGACCGAGTACCTCACGCTCGGAAAGCTCTCCAAAAGAGCGTTCTCATACGGGATCCAGCGTTTCATCGAGGGTCCCGGGCATATCCCCTTCGATCAGGTGGGCCATAATGTAAGGATGATAAAGGAGCTGACGGATGGTGCCCCTCTCTACCTCCTGGGCCCTCTCGTCACCGATCGTGCCCCTGGTTACGATCACATCGTGGGGGCGATAGGTGGGGCCATCGCCTGTCTTCACGGAGCCGACTTCCTCTGTATGGTCTCGCCGAGCGAGCATCTGGCGCTCCCACGAACAGAGGAGATCGTGGAGGGGACGCGTGCGGCGAAGATCGCGGCCTATATCGGGGATACGGTGCGGAGAGGTCATGAGTGGCAGATGGGGCAGGAGACCGGTATGGCGGAGGCGAGGAGGGATCTGGACTGGGAGAGGCAGTTTGGGGAGGCCATCTATGGCGGACATGCGCGCGAGATACATGAGAGGGACGGGGTGCTCGAAACCTGCTCCATGTGCGGCGAACTCTGTGCGATCAGGATTATCAGGGAGTCCTTCGGAATAAAAAAGACGGACAGAGAGAGGGGGGCAGGGAGGGATTAATCAGGTGTACGACGCAGGGAGAGGATCCTCACTGCCAGCAGGGCTGCATTCTCTCCCGCGTCCACACCCACACATGCGACTGGAACGCCGCGAGGCATCTGGACGATCGAGAGGAGTGCATCGAACCCCAGAAGTTTTCCGCTCACCGGAACGCCGATTACAGGCTTGCGTGTCCTCGAAGCGACGATGCCGGGCAGGGCGGCAGACATCCCTGCGACCGCAATGAAGAGGCAGCAGTCGCTCTTCCTGATGTACTCCTCGAGCCTCTCGGGGTCCCGATGGGCAGAAAGAACCTGCCTCTCGCAGCTGAGTCCGTTTTCCATCAGGGTGCTGCAGATCCTCTCCACGATTGGATCGTCAGAGGCTGATCCGGCGATTACGGCGACATCCACCATCGTAACATCACATCTAAGTATCAGTCTCTCGAGATATTATATGGGCTGATTGCGATGGAGAACGAGCCACTGCTCATGCTGCCCGGTCCGGTCCCGATACCGATGACCGTGAGAGCAGCGATGACGAGACAGGCGATAAATCACCGGGGAAATGAATTTGGCCGGATCTACGCTGAGTGCACGAGGATGCTCCGGCCCCTATTCGGGACCAAAAACGAGATCTTTGTGCTGAGCGGTTCAGGCACGGCGGCGATGGAGGCGGCGGTGGCGAACTTCGGAGAGGGGAGGGCGATCGCCTCGCTCGTGAACGGCAAGTTCGGTGAACGCCTCTACAGGATCGCGAAGAGGTACGGGAATGCACGGGAGATCGGTTCGGAGTGGGGCGAACCCCTGGACATCGCGGGACTGGAGAGGAGCCTCGAGGAGGGTACAGAGGTGGTGACACTCGTGCACAACGAGACCTCCGCCGGTATCAGGAACCCGGCAGAGGAGGTGGGGAGACTCACCTCGAAGTATGGTGCCCTTCTGATCATGGATGGGATCACCTCCATCGGGGGAGATCTCGTGGAGGCGGATCGGTGGCACGTGGATGTCGCCTTTGTCGGTTCCCAGAAATGCCTCGCCGCTCCTGCCGGGCTCTCTGCCATTTCCGTGAGCCCCAGAGCATGGAAGATGCTCTGCGAGGACAGGCCCTACTACCTCGATCTGGATGCCTATCGCAAGAGTGCGAGCAAGAACCCGATGGAGACGCCGTACACTCCGGCGGTCCCCCTCTTCCTCGCGCTCCATGAGGCGCTCATCGTCATCGAGAAGGAGGGGCTCACGCAGCGGATCGAACGCCATCGCAGACTCGCCAGGGCGGTGAGGGCGGCGACGGAGGCATGGGGGCTGGCGCTATATCCGAAGATCGACGGGCTGCATGAATATTCGAACACCGTCACCGCGATAGAGATACCTGAAAGGGTGAAGGATAAGGACCTCAGGGGAATGGTGAAGAAGCTCGGTATAGAGATCGCCGGAGGGCAGGACAGACTGAAGGAGAGGATCTTCAGAATCGGCCATATGGGTGCGGTGGGTGCACCAGAGATGCTTTCGACGCTCTCAGCGGTGGAGTTCAGCCTCCGGCGTGCGGGCTTCGGCGTGAAGGGGAACGGCGTACAGGCGGCCTGCGAGATGCTCGTATGAAGATAGGGATCGCGGACACCACATTCTCACGCGTAAACATGGGGAGCATCGCGATCTCGGAGCTGAAGAAGCATGCGAGCATCGGAACCGAGAGGTACACCGTGCCCGGCATCAAGGATCTGCCGGTCGCATGCAAGAAACTGATAGAGGAACGCCGTTGCGACCTGGTGATCGCCCTGGGAATGCCCGGGAAGGCGGAGAAGGACAGGTGGTGTGCCCACGAGGCATCGCAGGGGATCATGATGGTCCAGCTGATGACCGGCAAACACGTGATCGAGGTCTTCGTACACGAGGACGAGGCGGAAGACGAGCGGGAGCTCGCATGGCTGGCGGAGCGTCGCACCAGGGAACATGCCCTGAATGCGGTGAAACTCCTACTTCATCCCGAAGTGCTGGTGCGGGAGGCCGGAACGGGGCAGCGCCAGGGGTTCGAGGACGTCGGTCCCGCCAGGCAGTGAATGAACTTGCCATCTTTACGATGTCGTCGTGCCGCCCGATACGGGCGAAGGTCGCTGCCCGAGAACCCCATGGGACCGATCCAGATCCCTGCTGACGCCTGCTGAGGTTCATTCACGCTCCGCCCTTCTTCGCAGCCCTTCGTCGTATGGGTATGAAGATGATGCCGACCAGACCTCGGGCCGCGTTCGAACTGATCGCGTTAATGCGAGCGGTATCGTGAATACAGAATTTTCGGGTGTACTTTCGTTCAGGGTCTTGAAAAAAAATCGTCTGCTCGAGAAGAGAGGGATAGGCGGAACTCGATGGATCGTCGAAAATAAAAGGGCTGATTGCATCCATTTTTCTCACGATGTGAAAATGCCTGGTTCATCGATCCTGGTTTACTGAAGTTTCGGCATTGCTTGCTGAAAAGGATTGAATGACCGGTCACCGAGGCCTGCCCCCAATCCAGCGGAGCGAATACCCCGCCAGGATGCGGGGGCGATGCACACACGGATGTTGCGGTAGCAGCATGCGCAGGTGAACATCCTGTCTGTGATGAAGGAGCGTTCCGACAGACGATTGCCGGCTCCATGAAAATACCATGATACCCGGAATCAAGCATTCGCATCACCCGATGACTCGAAACGAACTGCCCGAAGGCGGGGGGCATTACCCGATTGCAGTCCATATTTTTCATGGAGGATGCGTCAGGATCCCGTGATGATGGAGAGGGATCGATCGTATTTCGTTAACGGGAGCAAACAGAGCAGTTCGCAGAGCCATCGCATGTCAGTATGCCCCTTTACCTTCGGTTCCTTTCCATGGGTTACCCTGATACCCTCTGCGCATGTATATGATTCTGTCGTATGACGGAGGTGAGCGGATGAGGGCCACCGTGGCACTGGGTGGCAATGCCATCCTGAGACGGGGGGAGAGGGGCACGATCGAAGAGCAGAGGCAGCACGTACGTGCAGCAGTGAAGCAGCTCGCATGGATGGTGGAGCGGGGCGATCGTATCATCGTGACGCATGGCAATGGTCCGCAGGTGGGAGATATCCTGGTGAAGGAGGAGTGCGCCCGCGATACACTGCCGCGGATGCCGCTCGATGTGTGTGTCGCGGAGAGCCAGGGGCTGATCGGCTATCTCCTCCAGCAGGAGATGGAGAACGAGCTTCAGGAGATGGGAATACTCGTTCCGGTCATCACCTGCATCACCCAGACCCTTGTGGATCCCCGCGATCCCGCATTCGGCAGTCCGTTGAAACCTGTCGGGCCTTATTACACACCGCACGAAGCCAGTGCGCTGCAGGAGGAGAGGGGCTGGAAATTCCTCCCATCCGACCCGGAGGCCCGTCTCTTCAGAAGGGTGGTCCCCTCGCCGAAACCCCTGTCGATCGTGGAAGCCCCCTCCATCAAGGCCCTATACGAGAGTGGTTTCCTCGTCATCGCTGCCGGGGGTGGCGGAATACCGGTATTTAGGGGAAAGGATGGCCGCCTGACAGGAGCCGAGGCGGTGGTGGACAAAGATCTCGCGGCGGAGAGGCTCGCATCCGGAGCGGGCTCGGAGATGCTTCTGCTGCTCACCGACGTGGAAGAGGCCTATCTGAACTATGGCACTCCGGCGCAGGAGCCGATCGGCCATGCGAGTGCGGAAGAGGCGAGAGAATGGCTGGATGCCGGACACTTCGGAGAGGGGAGCATGCGTCCCAAGATCGAGGCCTGCATCAGTTTCGTCGAGCACGGCGGTGCAGCGGGCGTGATCACGTCTCTCGAGAAGGTGCGTTCCGCATTCGGGGAGGGGACAGGGACATGGATACGGCCCTAGTACCGCCCTATGGTACAGGTCATGCAGTGGGCCCCACCATAACCACCGGTGGCGTTCGTCAGGCGCAGCGGGACCATCTCCAGTCCATGCGAATATATCTCCTTTTTATGCGGGAAGAACTCCGCCTCCGCTCGGAGTTCAGCCAGATCGTGCGCCGCCTGATCGAGCAGCCTGTCGTACCTCCCGGGCTCCCTCGCGACCCTCTCCCTCAACCGTTCGATCACCAGGGGAGCGATCCGGTGCGTATCGGGGGCCAGACATACTCCATTTTTCACGCAGAGGAAATTCGTTGCATAGCAGAGCTGCTCGAGCGTCGTAATCTCCACCACCTCGAAGCCCTTCTCCTCCAGGTACCTGTCGAGGGTGGTGCCCATGTCGGCCTTCTCGTATCCCCCTGTTCTACAATGGAAGATATCCACGCCCGCCGCCCTCAGCAGTACCGGATTCGCAACAGCAACACATTCCGAGGCAAAGTTCAGGTACGTATCCAGATGCATCGAGACCATCGGATCGTAACCCCTGACGAGCGGGTGACAGGGCTGCCGGACAATGGCGACCTCTTCGAACGAGAGCGCTTGCGCGAGCAATTCCATCGCGCCTGCCATGTCCGTCCTCGGACCAACTCCGATGAGCGCGAAATCCCCCGCGGGGATGAAATCGCCGCCCTCGAAGTGACCGTCGATGACACGGTGGACGGGATCGGTCCCCAGGACATCAAGCGCAAGCCCGCAGAGCTCGATCTCTGCCTGCCTTACGGCGCTCTGCATCCTCCCCTGCACGATGCCGAGGTCTGTCGCTGCCTGCTGGTCCCGCATGAAGTAGAGGTTGCACATGGGTCGCCTGATCTCTGTATACACGCCGGCAGGATCAAGAACGAGGGTCGGGTCCAGGAGGATGATATCCAGCAGGTGTCCAGTATCCGCCTCGGTGAGGGGGACGGGATCTTCGAGTTCCCTCCTGATGCGGGGGGGGAGTGCACATGCATCGCCCTCGCAGCGACGGGATAGCCTTCTCTCCGCGAGTGCGACGAGATCGGATTGGAGGCGCGGATCGTCCTTCGCCGAGCTCTCCAGAACCTCTCTCAGGCGATGCACACGCACCCCATATCCGCGCATCAGCGTCTCGCAGAGCTCTCGATGCTCCCGCACCGCCTCACCCCTCTCGAAGAACCGTTCGTACAGGTGAGAACGGGGAGAGAGGAGAGCAAAGAAGACCTCGATTCCGGGTTCGTGTACCAGAACGCTTCTGAGAGGCTTCCATTCCGCCTGCGCACCTGCCGGCATTCACAATCCGATCGATCCCCTGCATCATCACGGTTTCGCTTTTTCGTCTGCCTTTTGTTTGGTGAACAATTCCACCATGGCAGAATTGCAAACGATTATGATTTTCCAGACAGAAGAGAGGTGGGAGTCATCATGAGCATCAGACTTGGCTTCGTGGTCTCCGAGTTCAACAGGGACATCACCTACATGATGGAGATCGAGGGGAGGGAGCATGCCGCCTTCCTCGGTGCGGAGGTGTCGGAGACGATTTATGTGCCGGGTACATTCGATATGCCCATTGCAGTGAAGAAGATGCTGCAGGAGGGGAGGGTGGATGCAGTGGTCACGATCGGGGCCGTAATCGAAGGTGCCACGCAGCACGATGAGATCGTGGTCCAGCATGCGGCGAGGAAGATCATGGATCTGGGATTGGAGTTCGGAAAACCCGTTACCCTCGGAATATCGGGGCCTGGCATGACGCGTCTGGAGGCGCACGAACGTGTGGATTACGCGAAGAGGGCCGTCGAATCCGCGATAAAACTCGTCCAGAGATTGGGATGAAGGCGCTCTCCGAGAAGGTGTCGGGGATCGCCCCCTCCTCCACACTCGAGATCGCCGATTTGGCGAGGAGAATGGAGCGGGAGGGGATCGACGTCATCTCGCTCAGTATCGGGGAACCGGACTTCGACACCCCGGTGCATATCAAGGAGGCCTGCATCAATGCCCTGCGAAGGGGTGAGACCCACTATACGCAGAGTGCGGGGATTCCGGAACTCATCGATGCGGTGGTGGAGAAGTACCGGGTCGAGAACCACCTTGATTGCCGCGCCGAAGAGGTGATCGTAACATGCGGTGCGAAGCATGCAATCTATCAGGCGATCCAGTCGGTCCTGAACCCCGGTGACGAGGTGATCCTGATCGATCCGGCTTGGGTCTCCTACGAACCATGCGTCCAGATGGCGGGGGGAAGGGTGAGGCATTACGCGATGAATGCAAGAACTTTCCAGCTGGATGACAAACTGGGGGAGAAGATCACCTCACGCACGAAGATGATCGTGATCAACACCCCCTCGAACCCGGCCGGTACGGTACTCAACCGCGATTCCCTCAGGCTGGTGGCAGATCTCTGCCAAGATTACGATATCTTTGCCCTTTCGGACGAGATCTACGAGAAACTGATCTATGACAGGATGCACATCTCCCTCGCCACTCTGGGGGACATGAGGGAGCGCACCATCACGGTGAACGGTTTCTCCAAGGCATATGCGATGACGGGGTGGCGCCTCGGGTATGCGATCGCCCCGATCGAGATCATCAGGCAGATGCTGAAGATACAGCAGCACGAGGTCTCGCATCCGACCACGTTCGCCATGTGGGGCGGCGTCGCCGCGTTAAAGGGTGACAAGCGTTGCGTGGAGGAGATGAGGCGCGAATTCGATCGCCGACGCATGTTCATCGCAAACGAACTCCCCACCATGGGTTTCACCATCGCACCCATGGAGGGGGCGTTCTATGCGTTCATCCGCATCCCGGGCGACGACATCGAGATCGCCAGGAGCTGGCTGGAGGGTGCACATGTCGCCGTCACGCCGGGAAGCGCCTTCTACGCCAGCGGCTGGATCCGGCTCTCCTACGCCACATCTCTCCCGAAGCTCCAGGAGGCGCTCAGGCGGATACGGGCGCTGGATCTATCGTGATAACTGGGCCCTCTTTTTTTCAGGCGATACTGCGCAGGATGAAGGCCGCCCATCGAGAGCCATCGCACGTTTTTTGGCAGTAAATGGCATACCGGCAGAAGAATGGGAAGAGTAAAGTGGCATCATCGGGCTTGAGCGGGAGCCCTGTCGCGATGGGATTTTCCGAAGCGCCGCATGGGGGATGTGAACTCTCTTTTCAAATCGCTTATAAAGAGATGCGACTGCCCCATTGCTCTGGAATGGAGCATTCGTGGAGATGTTATTTCCATCGATCGCGTCGAGGAGATCAGTGTTTGGCATGTACCGATCTGTTACCATGATAATACCCATCGATCGTCATCGGGTTTACCATGAAGATCTCGTAAACGTGATGGGGGTATTTCGGTTCTGATGGTCATTCGGTGACTTTCTTTTTTTTGCGGGTATATCAGGCCAGAGTAACCAATAATAAATCCCCAGGACTGCGTTTCATGAGAGATACGGGTGGTGCGATTACCCGGACGGCACGCCGGTCTTCGACGATAAGGGTTTCTGCGCCCCTCTGGAAGAGAAGGGGACGAGAGAACTTTCTACGCAGGATATCGGATCAATGGCAGAGTTCGTGAAGGGTTCATCGATTGCATGGATCGATTATATACCGGAGGATGACGAGGGAGACCCTGCAGGTCGTCCCTTCGCCGTGTTTCAGCAAATGGCGGCTGAATAGCCTGAAGGGAGATGGCAGTGTACACCTTAAGCTGTAAATTGAGTTCCCGTATCCTGACAGGATCTC
>JARYLJ010000065.1 GCA_029907705.1 Methanomicrobiales archaeon | reverse complement strand
ATCACTGTAGGATACGGGGGATTTTATTTTACATCACTTCGTGTACGCTACCTATCGGGGGATTTCGGAATCATGAGCTCTTGAATATCTGGAGCTCTACGCGTACATCGCCCCGAACGGGGAAGCCGTATGGTGCTTGTGGTAGTCCACGCCCACCTTCTCGATCGCCTTGACGAAGTCCTCGCGTGTGACCTTCGACCGCTCCGCCCTGATCGCGAACATCCCCGCCTCCGTGCATATCGCCCTGATATCTGCGCCGTTCTTTCCTTCCGTCATCATCGCGAGATCTTTCAGGTTCACGGATCTGTCGATGCTCATGTCGCGGGTATGGATCTCGAATATCGCCATGCGCCCCTTCAAATCAGGCAGGGGGATCTCGATGATCCGGTCGAACCGGCCCGGCCTGAGCAGCGCCCTGTCGAGGATATCGATTCGGTTCGTCGCACCGATGATCTTCACCTCCCCCCTTTCGTCGAAGCCATCCATCTCCGCCAGCAGCTGCATCATCGTCCGCTGCACCTCCCTGTCACCGGAGGTGTCCATGTCCATGCGCGTGGCACCGATCGAATCGATTTCGTCGATGAATATGATCGAGGGCGACTTCTCCTTCGCCAGTTCGAAGAGCTCTCTCACGAGCCGTGCGCCTTCACCGATATACTTCTGCACCAGTTCTGAGCCTATCACGCGGATGAAGTGAGCACTCGTTGAATGCGCGACAGCTCTGGCAAGCAACGTCTTGCCCGTACCTGGCGGCCCATAGAGCAGGACTCCCTTCGGGGGTTTGATTCCGATGCTTTTGAAGAGGTCAGGCCTTTTGAGGGGCAGTTCGACCGCCTCCTTGATCTCGATGATCTGCTGCTCGAGACCTCCGATGTCTTCGTACGACTCCTGCGGCCGATCGACCAGCTCCATACCATACACCCGGATATCGAAATTGGAGGGCAGGATGTCCACAATGGCCAGCGACTGCTGGTTTAGCGTGCACCTCGCCCCTGGTTTGAGCTGTTCGCTGTCGATGAACTGCGAGGTCCGAACGAGAAATCTGGGACCCGCACTGCTTCTTACGACGACCCGGTTCCTGTCGAACACATCCGAGATGGTGGCGATGATGAGCGGCGGGCTTCTGAGCTGCTCGATCTCGCTCTTCAGCCTCCTTATCTCCCTCTCGTAGCGGATGCGCTGCGTCTCGTTGTAGCGCTTCTCTGACTCCAGCTGCTGGTTCTGGTCACGCAGCTCCAGAGTCTTCCGCTCCAGCTCCTCCACGCGTTCGATGAGCGACTGTATCAGCTCATCCTTTGTGAGGGATTCCCCTTTTGTATGGGGCGGATTGCTCATCTTCCTCATCATATTATTTGAGCGGATTGTATTTATAGTACAGACTCTGCTGATTCGACTTCGAGCTGGTGGCGCTTTTATCAGGTATTACGCAAAAAAATTCCTCAGATCATGCAGTGCGAGCTATGCGGGAACGAGATAAAGGGGCATGCGAAGCTGGTGAACGTGGAAGGGGCCGAGCTTCAGGTATGTGCACAGTGTGCGAGGTACGGCAGGGAGGTGCAGCAGCCGAAGAGACCGTCTCCAGGACTTCTGGCGAAGGGCACGGCCAGACCGGAGAAAACCACGAAAACTCAGCGGCCACGAAAAGACCTCTTCGACTTTATGGGCAGCGATGTGGTCGAGGAATATGGCGAGAGGATCAGGAAGGCGAGGGAGGCGAAGGGATGGAGCCAGAAGGAGCTGGCGCTGGAGATCAAGGAGAGGGAGATCCTGATAAGGAAGATCGAGAAGTGCGAACTGATACCTGAGGACGCGGTGAGAGCGAAACTGGAGAAGGCACTCGGAATTTCCCTCACCGAGACCGAGCTGGAGGATGTGAAGGCGAGAAGAGGGGGCAGGATGGACGTGACACTCGGGGATCTCATCTCGATCAGAAAACCCCAGAAATGACTCTCTCTCCAGCGAATTCGTTCGTTATACGAATCCGTGCAGGCTGCCCACCGTTCCTCTCTACAAATTCGCAGGTGCGAGTCTCCCGCCCCTGTGCTGACAGACCCGCTGGCGGAGGGTCGAGGGGGCCCTCATCCTCTTTCCCCCTGCCCTCTTACGAGATCATTGTCGCCAGGGTTTATTCATCCTCTTCCGTCTGATTGGCAATCCTCGGTCCTCTCCGCTCATGGATTGAGCATCCAGAGCTGATAGGCGACCAGCGTGGCGAAGGACACCCATGCAAGGTAGGGGATGAGCAGCAGAGAAGCCCTGCGGGACACTTTAAAGAACGAAATGACGGTGAGGATCACGGCCGCAAGCACGAACAGGATGGATATGAAACCGAGGAGTGTGGATTCCAGTCCGAAGAAGAAGTACGACCAGGAGGCATTCAGGATGAGCTGCACCGCAAAGATGCCGATCGCATAGCCGGTCTCCTTCCGCTCCCTCTCCTGCAGGACAATATAAAGAGAGATACCCATGAGGAGATAGAGGGTGGTCCAGACAGGGCCGAACACCCAGTTAGGCGGGGCGATGTCAGGTCTGTTCAGCCCTGCATACCAGGTCGGAATCTTAGTGATGGTAAATATCGAACCGAATATGCCGGCACCCTGGCAGATCAGAATGCATAGTATAAGCTGGAGAAAGGATCTTGCCGCCCTCATGCAACATACCGTGTAAAATCCTACCCAGATATTTCTTTCCTCTGCCCTCTTCCAATCAGTGGCCGGGTCTGCGCATATGGTGTCCATTCTTCATCGTCCATCAAGTTCCCTTCATCTTCACATTTTCCTGAATAACACCGCTATCACGGCCTTCTGAACGGATATCGTATCAATGCGATTCGACCTTTAGGCAGGAGCCTATGCATACGGTTTTCCAACCAGATGAGAGATCTGCACGATGCGGCACGAAGCATATAAGTATCCACGGCACATTTGTCGCC
>JARYLJ010000064.1 GCA_029907705.1 Methanomicrobiales archaeon | reverse complement strand
CGAGTGCGGTCGTGTCGGCGCACCAGTCGATCGTGGCGGAGCATGGTGTTCCCTACATCGTTTCCGGGGCCTCGAGCAGCACAGTATCGAGGAGAACCGACATCAACACCTCCTGCATGTTCTTCCATCGTCCGAATACCGAAGATTCTGCCGCGGTAACCACACATTTCATCGGTACTGTTTTGAGAGATGCGATTAACGAGAAGTTCAATTACTCCAATGATCGCCCCTTGAGGCTGGCAATCGTATATCAGGACAGCCCGTATGGAAAGGGTCAGCAACAGGCCGCTGGTTCGGTGATCCGCGACGAGGGCCTGAACGTCGTCATTGTTGCGGAGGAGTCCTTTAAAATGGGTGAATCTGACTTCAGAACGGTCCTGACAAACGTGAAAGCCGCGAAACCCGATGCGGTCTTTGCCGTCACCTTCCTGAATGAACTGATACCGATGGTTCAGCAGGCGAGGAGGGATGTCGGCCTCGATACGGTATTCCTCGGTGTGGAACCAAACGATGATCCGGATTATTACAAGGGTGTGGGCAGATATGGGGAGTTCTCCGTACTCCAGAGCAGGTTCAGCCCCTATGCGATACCCGCAGGTCCGACTGCGAATGCCACGATTGCATTCAGAAGGAATTTCGACAGGAGATGGGGAGGGTTCCCGAGCATGATGGGAGTGGCCACGTATGAAGCGGTGAATATCGCTGCCGCAGCGATCGAGAAGGCCGGGACCATTGACAAATCCAGAGTCAGGGACGCCCTCGCCACCATCGAGATTCCGGAGATGATCGAGATGATGAAGGATGGAAAGATCAGATTCTCCCCAGAATACAGGGAGAGCAAATTCGAGCTGTACATAGAGCAGCTCTACTGGAACGAGAGTCTGGGTGAATTGAGACCGAAGATCGTATGGCCAGACAGTATCAAGGAGACAGAATTCGTTCTTCCAAGCTGGTATGCCCCGGGAAGCGGGTAACATAACTCCACATTTTTAATCGAATGGTGTCAGAGGAATAGTGATGTCCATCGATACAGGCGTTCTCCTCCAGGTGATCTTCTGGGGACTCTATGCAGGCTGCATCTATATCCTCCTTGCCACCGGTCTGAACCTGATATTCGGGGTGATGAAGATTGTGAACTTCGCCCATGGAGAATTCCTGATGGTGAGCGCCTATGTCACTTTTACCCTCTTTCTGTTCACGGGTCTGAACCCATACCTCCTGATGCTGGCATCCATACCAGTTCTGATGCTCATTGGAATATGCGTCGAAAGACTCTGTTTCCGCCCCATCCTTGGCACAGGAAAGCTGAACGAGATCTTCGTAAGCCTCGGTCTGATTTACATTATCCAGAACCTGGCTGCACGCCTGTGGACTGATGAGTGGAGGACGATACAGAGCCCCTATGTGGCGATGACCATACCTGTGGGCGATGTAAAACTTCCTTTCGATTATCTGATCATCGTCACGCTCACCATCCTCATCCTGGTGACATTATACCTCTTCCTGAAGCATACGAGGACGGGCAGGGCAATCCGTGCGACAAGTCAGAACAGAAAGGGAGCGATGCTCATGGGAGTCGATGTGGAACGGATGGATATGCTCAGCTTCGGAATCGGAACTGCTCTCGCCGCCGCAGCAGGCACACTGTGGGTGGTGAGCGGCCAGGTCTTCAATCCATATATGGGTTCCATACCTGCAATTAAGGCATTCGCGATCGTCATTCTCGGTGGCCTCGGGAGCATACCAGGTGCCATTATTGGGGGTCTCCTCTATGGGCTGGTGGAGAACCTTGCCGCATTCACCCTCGGCGGCGCATGGAAGGATGCAATCTCCTTCGTCCTTCTCATCTTCGTCCTCATCATCAGACCCACCGGTTTATTCGGGGAGGCGGCTGAATGAGGTGGCCATTTCAAAGGAGTGCGGGTTCCATCCTCTCCATTGCGGTGCTACTTGTAGGGTGTCTCATCCCGCTCTTCCCTTTCATTAACAGGTACATCCTGGATGTAGTCATGCTGATGCTGATATTCATCCTGTATGCCTCTGCATGGAATTTTCTCACGCATTCAGGACAGGGGTCGCTGGGGCATGCCGCCTTCTTCGGGCTGGGAGGGTATGCATCCTCACTCTTTGTACTCAAAACAGGTATGCCGGTTCTTCCCGCGATCTTCATCGGGGGAGCCTTCGCCGCCTTCATCGGGTCTCTGATAGGGCTCACCTGCGTGAGGTTGAAGGAGTGGTTCCTTGCAATGGTCACGTTCGGTTTCGCCATCATCATACAGACGATCACTGTGAGCCAGCTGGCACCGATCACAGGCGGGTGGGATGGCTATGCAGCTCCGCGTCTCGTTGCCACATCTGTTGCCGGTAGTCATATATACGAATACTACATCATCTTCTTCCTGACGATATTCTTCCTCATCGTGATTCGTTATCTTCTCAAATCGCCTATAGGGCTCGCGCTCAGTGCGATCAGGGAGAACGAGCTCGAGGCCCGTGCCTCGGGTGTGAACCCTGTGCGATTCAAGCTGCTCGCCTTCATCATCAGCGCATACATCGCAGGGATCGCAGGCGCCCTGGAAATACATCATTTCGGATACATCACACCCGAGATATTCGGACTGGATCTCTCCTTCTGGCCCATCATCTACTCGATCACCGGAGGGCTCGGCAGATTGGGGGGGCCCATCGTAGGTACGATCGTGGTCACCGTCCTCTGGGACGGATTGAATGCAATCGGTTTCACCTATGAGCGATTCATCGTGATCGGAGTGATGCTCGTCGTCATCATCATATTCCTCCCGAAAGGGTTGATCTCGTTTCTGGATCGGATCGGGGATATGGAAAAAAGACATTGAATGAGCCGAATAAGAGCAACAGAAATTAAAAAAAGGTGATTCCTTAATAAAGGCCACGATTATATACTAACCAACGGTGGCCAAATG
>JARYLJ010000028.1 GCA_029907705.1 Methanomicrobiales archaeon | reverse complement strand
CAACTTTATAATTTTTTATTAATTTTTTTATTCTTAATTGAATGAAAACCATGAATTTTTTTGATTATAATCGATGCAGGAATATGATACAAATATCTCTCCGAAGAACCCCGTTGCCTCTTCCACTGAATCTACAGACGGAGAAAAGGAGGTTGGAACCGGTCCTGAACGATGAACCTTTAATAATATTCATTCCGTTATGAATCGAACCCGGGTGAACTCCTTATGAACCGGATCGACTGATAAGGATAACCTATTCTTTTGGAAGTAAAAGTACACCCGCGATTCGATTCCCCTTCAGAAAGCGCCGTATATCGATTTAGATATCAGGATCAGTATACAGGTCATGTTTTTTATTGACATGAGGACGCTCCACCTGGCTCCGCATGGTTCCGCCCCCGCTCTGGCGCCCCCGAATGCGATTACCCCGACCTGTCCTGGATCGAACTTCGGGCGATTCCCTGCAACGACTGGAAACATGATAGAGTTGCGACAGGTCCCGGACACTGCCTGCACACGAAACTGAGTTCGATCTGTGCACTAACCAACAAGCTTATCGCGAATATGGAATTCTCGCATGTATTTCTCTTTAAATCATGAAAAAAGTGTGCTTGAGAAAAGAGGGGATGATCGGACCCGGATGAATCGTCGAGTCTGGCGGGGGGGGGGAAAAACATTTATCTGAAGGAAGGGCGATCGCTTCAAAGAATTGGATAACATCGGATGTGTCCAACTTGTCAGAACAGGGATGGTCGAGATACGAGGAGGTGGACGAGGCGGTGCAGGAGATCAGGGAGACGATGGAGGGCGAAGGGAGCCTCACGCGAGAGATCGTGACGAAATACCAGCGCAGAATGGCGGGGTCCTCTCACAGCCTGATCAACTACTTCTATAACAGGCTGGAGATGGAGTCTCCCGGTGCCCTTATCTTCTTCCTCGATGGATATCTGCATGAAAAGTATTGAAAAAGGTGAATCCACCACCTGGCAGAGCGATCTTCAGGCCTTCCCATTCCGATTCTTTTTGAAGTGTTCAGATGCATACCTGATGAGCGGGATGAGACCATCCGTGCTCGGATGCACCTCCATCAAACCCTGGAGATCCTCGACGGAAAAGCCGAGACGAATAAATTCGTTCATATAGCTTGCCACGAGGGAGCCTCCGGGTGCGACGAGTGCAAAACCCAGAATTCTCTTCGTAGAGGGATCGAGGGTGAGTCTGCCCGCCCCCGTGTATCTTTCGGGGACATGCCAGAAGGAGCCGCTTCCGGCTGGCGCAGGGGCAGAGACGTTTGCGATGGTGCCTGATTTGGAGCCTGTATCGCAATAGGCGATATCGTTCGCCAGTGATATCGAGCGGGGGATCAGGGTGTAGTCCATGCGGCGGTCGTTGCCCAGAAGGTTCTCAGCCGCGATTATGCCCTCCATCCTCGCGACAGGGGTCAGGTATGGCGGACCGGTCACATCACCGGCGGCGTACACGCCTGCCACACGTGTGCGCATGCGATCGTCCACCACGATCTCTCCCATCCTGCCTTTTTCAATCCCTCTGGCGCACTCCGAGGAGGGGCGCAGCCCGGAGGCGATGAGGAGCGCGTCAAAATCCATGGTGGAGGGCCTGCCATCCTGTTCGAATTCGAGTGCAATACTCCCGCCTTCCCCATTCGCACCGGATACCTTTGCCCCTTCTAGGATCCGGACCGCTTCAAGCTCCTTCTGAGCCATCTTCCGAATGAACGGGTCCGCATCCCTCAGGAACGTGCTTCTGGCGAAGATTGTCACATCAGAACCGAAGACGCTGAAGATATATGCGAACTCTGCTGCCATCACGCCGCCGCCGATGATACCCAGATGCGCCGGCACACTCCTCATCATTGAAAGTGTATGCGGGGTGAAGGCCAGACCCCTCTCCAGACCGGAGATCTCCGGAATGTTTGGATGGGAACCTGTGGCGATGATCGCACCTTCCGTCTCGACGGCCTCGTCATTCAGAAAGACCTCTCTTCCTTCTACCATCCCCTCGGTTTCGTACATTATTTTTACACCGGACTGCCTGGTCTCCTCTTCAAGCACACCCTGGATCTGCGCCTGCACCTGTCCGAGAGAACGCATCAGCTGTGGAAAGCGGATCTCGCACACGTCATCGAGGATATCCATCCTGTGGAGGCTCTCTGCATGGCGCACCATCCGTGCGATATCGTTCAATGCACAGACCACCATGCAACCGTAATGCAGGCACTGGCCGCCCAGCCTGTTCTTCTCCGCCAGGCAGACCTCTTTACCCGCGCGGGCGAGCCTCATCGCCGCGTATCTGCCTGCGGGCCCTCCTCCGATGACCGCGATCATACCTATGGGCTAGTACACCTCCACACCCTCGTCCATCGGCTCTTCGAGGATCTCTCCGGTGATCCCATTCACCTCCACGATCTTCTTGCCCCTCACCGTCCATACCGGTACATGCAGGAGCTCCAACTCCACCTTCACTTCACCCGGTTCAGGGCGGAATATCTTCTCTTCGTAAAAGATCGCGTCCCCCTTCTCCTGCCTGAATCTCACTTTCTGGGTCTGTTCCTCGATGATGGCTCCCTTTATTCTGTCCATCGCCTCTTCCTTCGATATTTTAGGTGGCATCAGCTCGGCCCCTTCCCGGAGAGCGCTGCTCTGGGCACCATCCGTATTCAGCATCTCGCTTCTTCCATTGATCGCATTGATGAAACCTCTTCTCTCACATGAGAAATCAATGCTCTTCCCTTTGTACTCTCTCCTACCCGCGCAGGAGGCGGAGTACTCCCAGTATGGAATGTACCTGAATATGGGTGTCCCCTCGATCCCTGCAACCGCGACTGCCCTCTTCTGATCTATCTTTGGCGGAAGGTGCCTGGCCACGGGTCCGGTCGCCTCCGGTCCTGCATAGGGGACGCCTGCACGAGACGATGCCTCCAGGTTCAGATCCAGCCGTTCCCCTGTCACCTCTGCGACCACCGCTCTTCCGGCGATCTCGGAGAATTCGGATATGCCCCACGTGATGCAGTTCCTGACCTGCACGCCACCGCTCAGGGTAAACAGGAGCTTGCGGCATGAGAAGTCCCCCTGATCACCGCGGAGCCGGTAGTTCCTTCGGTCGAACTCCAGGATCTCCTCGGGATCATCGGAGCACTGGACGATCAGACATTCATCCCCTTTCGAGGCGTACAGGTCGAGCGGGCCCTCCAGCTCCTCCACTTCGAAATCGGCCGCCTCCAGAACCCCTCTCACAGCGGCACGGGCTCTCTTTCGCATCTCGCTGTCCATCTCCATAAGTGTGCCCGCTGTATACAGAACTATTTTTCTATTCCAAGACGTGATTTAAGATGATGTCTCTTCCGCTGAAGTTCGTCAGCCACAGGATCGAGGAGTATGCACTCCAGGTCACCTATGATCCAGAGGAGGATCGCGGGCACGTGATCTACAACCTCTCGCTCCTTCAGGAGGAAGATCTCGAATCAGCGATGAGAATCGTGCGAGATGTCGCCAGGGCAGGCCTGATGGTGAGCGACAGGGTGAGGCTGCTTGTGGCGGGTGAGAAGATCGGCGGGTTCATGATCCCGGCGGGGCAGGCAGGAGTCTGTACCATCTGCTCGCTTACACTGGACGGACTGCTGCTGAGAAAG
This sequence comes from Methanomicrobiales archaeon, assembly GCA_029907705.1. Taxonomy (GTDB): domain Archaea; phylum Halobacteriota; class Methanomicrobia; order Methanomicrobiales; family JACTUA01; genus JARYLJ01. The sequence continues at coordinate 19,576 of JARYLJ010000028.1, read as the reverse complement.
GGAATCCCGACGAGATCGATCGGTGGCGGGATCCTGGAGATAGAGGATTGGGAGCCGCGGAGGTTCATCCATCTCATCCAGTACGAGCACACCACCATCGATCCGCTTCAGGTCCTTGCCTCGCAGGATCTCACTTCCATTCTGGAGGTGATGCAGATGGGTAATGGCACCATTCTCGCAAACGTCAGGGAGGTCCATATGGAGGCAGAACATGCCGCCTCACAGATCCTCGACCTTCTCGTGGAGCTTGGTTTCATGGGTGTGCTGGAGATGGGTGCACCGAATATCCCGCTGCTGGGGATGCCAGTCAGCCCTCATTACCTGGGAATTGCGATGGTGGGGGGGACAAATCCGATGGCGGCAATGAACGAGGGAGGCATAAAGACCACCACACTTGCGATGAAGGGCGTGATCCCCGTGGAGGAGCTGCCGCACCTGGAGGAGTGTTGACCACCATCCTGCGCATGCACCGAGATTTAATATCTGCCACAGGAGATGATCGTTCATGATACCGTCGTGGGATGGACCTGTACCCGAACCACAGGTGAGAACTGTGGACGATTTGAGGCGAGTGCTCGCATCCCCGGAATGCCCCTGTTCAGAGCCTGCGTATTACATGTACAGGGACCTTGCCAGGCGTCAGGAGGACCGGGACTGGTTACTCACGCAGAGGGTCAGGTTCGACATCACGGTCATCCCTCCAAAGACCATCTGCGGGGAGTACGTAAAAACGAAGGGGCATTACCATCCGGAAAACGACGATGGGGTGGCATATCCCGAGTTGTACGAGGTCCTGGCGGGGGAGGGGCATTTTCTGCTCCAGAGCCTCGATCTCAGGGATATCGTCTGCATCAACGCGACCATGGGTGAAAAGGTGTTGGTACCACCCGGCTACGGGCATGTGACCATCAACCCCTCTCCCGTCAGGACATTGGTGATGGCGAATCTTGTATCGAGTGAATTCGAGAGCATCTACTCCCCTTACGAGGAGAGGTGCGGCGCTGCTTATTACGAAATGATTGGGAACCAGTTCGTGCGAAATCCCTGCTACGGTCGCATCGGAGGCATTCGGTGTGCCTCGTCATTGAGTGACGGTACACTCGGCATTCGCGAGAGGGAGGGACTATATTTCCTGGTGGAGAAACGGAGGGATCTCTCCTTCCTGAACCACCCTGAACTTCTCAAAACGGAATTCCGGCTGGACTGAGCAGGCTCATTGGGAATATGCGTTTATGCCTGCTCGCGAGCACCATGGAGAGCACCCGATCCTCCAGCTCACCTTCAGATCTCCACGATTTTCGCTCCAGCGAGGCGAGCGTCTCGTCGATCTCCCTGTAGGTAAGGCCGATCTCCTCCTCGTCCCACTGGCCGGGCCAGAGTCCCGCAGAAGGAGGTTTCATCAGTATCCTCTCCGCGATACCCAGCACGCGTGCGAGTGCATACACCTCCGTCTTATACAGGTGCAGGATGGGCTGCAGGTCGGCGGCACTGTCCCCGAATTTTGTGCAGTAACCGAGGAGGTATTCGCTCCTGTTGGAGGTGCCGCACACCAGCCTGCCGCCCCTGTTCGCATGATAGTACAGCACCGCCATCCGTGTCCTCGCCATCAGGTTACCGAGAAGGCGCCTCTCGGGTAGAAAATATTCCATCTTTCGATACGCCTCCAGTACCGGTTCTATACTGACCACCCTGCAGGGGATCCCATATTCGGCGCAATGCCTCTCCGCATCCTGCAGATCCTCGGGAGTCGAGACCCCTGCAGGGAGTATGTACGCCTCCACATTCGATGACCCCAGCGCTCGCGCGCAGAGGGCAGAAGCAAGAGCAGAGTCCACGCCCCCGCTCACCCCGATGACCACACCGCGGCTTTTGCTCTTCGAGACCACGCCGCTTATGAAATCCGTGATCCGGTCTATCTCTATCTCCGCATCCATCCTCTCAACCCTGTCCTCCGATGATCCATTTTGCAGCATCTTCATCTGATCGCGCGGGATGGCAGACGGCCTTTATGATTGCGCTCCATCTATCCCTCCAGCTCGTGCAGGATGCGGCATGCGGAACATTCTCCACTGCCGGGTTCGCCGCATGAAGGGCAGGTCGCGCTGCCGATCGATTCTCTCTCGGTCATCAGGGGGAGTGCATCGCCGAGGCGTATCAGTGCGAACTTTGTCGCGGGGTGTCTGTAGGAATACTCGTTCAGCATCGCCCTCACCTCCCCTCTCAGTGCGTTCTTTGCATACGGGCACCTCTTCGGTTCGAACCCCTCCAGGTGGAGCATCGCATAAAGGGCAACCTCCCGTTCGGGTATCGTCCGAAAGGGCTTGATCCTCTCTATAAACCCCTCCTTTGGCACCCGAACCCTCGTGAGCCTGCCCGCATCACCCCGCAGCACATTCATGAGGACCGACTGGGCCTCGTCGTCCAGATTGAAACCCATGGCGAGCCTTGTCGCACTCAGCTCTTTTGCCCTCCGGTTCAGCGCACCCCTCCTCAGCACGCCGCAGTAGGTGCACGAGCGGGACTCCCCCTTCCTCTTCACCACCTCGTCCAGTGTACAGCCGTAGACCTCCCTGAAGGATGTGGAATGCCAATCGATCCCGATACCATCAGCGATCCGCCTGATCTTCTCCATCTCACGGTATCCGGTGATTCCCTCGTCCACGCTCACGGCGAAGAGTCCGATATCTTTCCTCATGCCAAAGGCCTTCTTCAGGAAGAATGCGAGTGCACTGCTGTCCTTTCCGCCGCTCATCGCGATCGCGATCGTATCGCCGCTCACGATCCAGCGGTGCATTCTGATCTCGTGCTTCGCCCGTCTCTCGAAGTCGAGAACGAAGTGCTGCCTGCAGAGGTGCCGGCCGGAATAAGGCTGAAAGATAATCGCTTCTTTATTGCATCTATCGCAGGCGATCGCCATGCTGATCAACATTTTATCCATCCGGGCATAAAATGTAGATATCGATGCCCCTCTCGGCCGAACATATCCGTTCTCTGAAGAAGCTCGACGTGAAGATCCTCCTTGCCATAGAGCGCCTGATGAGGACCTCCGAATGGGTCCCGCTCGAACTGCTCAAGGCACATATCGATCTCTCGGAGGGCGAACTCACGTACCGGCTGGGCCGCCTCATCGAGATGGATATGGTCCGCTTCACGCCCCTCCCCTACGAGGGCTATGCCCTTGTCTTCACCGGGTACGATGCTCTCGCCCTCACGACGCTCGCCGCGAGAGGGACATTGAAGGCGCTTGGCCCCCAGATCGGGGTGGGAAAGGAATCCATTGTCTACGAGGGCCTGGGGCTTGGGCCGCTCGTTCTGAAGCTGCACCGGGTGGGGCAGAGATCATTCCGGTCGGTCAGGGTGAACAGGGGGTACCTCCCTGAACGGGGGCACATGCCCAGAATCTTCGCCTCCATCTACTCGGCCGCGAGGGAGTACGAGGCATTGAAACGCCTCCACCCGGAGGTGAGTGTCCCCTTGCCCATAGACAGGAACAGGCATGTGGTGGTCATATCCCTCTTCGATGGGGCGCCGCTGCACCGCTGCGCACTGGATGAACCCGAAGAGGTGCTTGATTCGATCCTCAGGAACGTGCGTATCGCATTCAGAAAAGGCATAATTCACGGGGACCTGAGCGAGTTCAACGTGATGTGGGATGGAGAAAGGGTCTGCCTGATAGACTGGCCCCAGTGGGTGGGAACGGAGCATCCTGATGGCATGCTCCTGCTCAGACGCGATCTGGAGAATATCCTTGCGTTCTTCCACCGGAAGTATCGGATAGGAATTTCCGTCGAGGAAATGCTCGCAGAGGTGGCTGAATGAAGATTGCCGGTATCGATGTGGTCAGCGGATCGGTGAGGTCGAGGACAGCCCGTCCTCTGTATGCCCTCGTGATGCTCGAGAACAACAGGGTCCTGTCAGAGATGCACGTGAGCCAGTTCCGCCTCCTGCGCATGCTCGCCAGAGAGGAGCCGGATATTCTAGCGGTCGACAGCGTCCAGGAGATCGCAGGCAATCGGCAGGAGCTGCTGCATTTCATGCAGCACCTGCCCCCCAGAACCCGGCTCGTGCAGGTCACCGGCGGGGAGCGGATGGAGAGCCTGAGCAAGGTTGCTGCACGCTACAATATACGATTCGATCGCCTCGATCCGAATGCGGAGGCGAGGGCGGCTGCGATGATCGCGGCCCAGGGGGGTGGGGCGGAAGCAGTCCTCTTCGAAAACACCTGCGACGTGGTGGTGAGCAGGCACCGCTCGATAGGAAAGGGCGGGTGGAGCCAGAACAGGTACATCAGGAGGATCCATGGTGCGGTGCTGCAGAAGGCGCGTGAGATAGAGAAGCAGCTCATCGATGCTGGACTGAAATACGAGAAGAAGGAGTCGAGAGCCTTCGGGGGGGCGAGCAGGATTGCGTTTCGCGTGCATACGCCGAGGGAGATGATACCGCTCAGTGGTTACCGGGGTGCGGATGTACAGGTGAGGATCAGCGGGAGGGCACTGGACCGGATTGCCTACAGGCCTCTCAGCGCCAGACCGAGGTACCTCATCGTGGGTCTGGATCCGGGCACCACCACCGCCTATGCGGCATTGCACCTCGACGGTCAGGTGGCAGGGATAGGGAGTTCCAGGCAGGCATCGATGTCCACCACCATCGAAACACTGCTCCGGCTCGGAAAACCCCTCGTGATCGCCTCCGATGTGAGCGAGATGCCCTTCTCCGTGGAGAAGATTCGTCGCGCCTTCAAGGCCATCGCCTACACACCGAAGCAGGACCGGAGCGTCGAGGAGAAGCAGGAGCTCACCGCAGGTTATTCCTATGCGAACGTCCATGAACGCGACGCACTCGCGGCTGCGCTGGACGCATACCGCTACTACAGGCACAGGCTGCAGAACATCGTGAAGCGGGTGCCTGCGGGGCAGGATCTGGATGAGGTCTGGGCGGCAGTGATGAGAGGCGTACCGCTGGGGGATGCCATCGGAGGTGAAACCCCGCCCTCATCGAAGGAAGCGGAGGCGGTGGTGCCACCTCAGGAGACGAAGCGGGACGAGCGGGTCATCTCCCTCGAGGTGCAGGTGAAGCGGTTGCGGGAGTATGTGGAGGAACTGGAGAAGGTGAAGAGGGAGAAGGACGAGGAGATGGCGGAAATGCAGCGAAGGTTGCGTCGCGAACGTTCCTCCAGATGGCAGCAGCTCAGGAGAGATCACGAGATCGCGCGGCGGGATGTGATCATCACCGATCTGCGAAGGCGGCTCAGGCGTGAGCAACGGCATGCACAGGGCCTGAGAAAACTGCTGGAGTATTTGAGGGAGCACGGTACGATGGAGAGGAGCAGGGATCTGCTGCCCCTGAAGGTTCTCGCCGCACTTACAAAAGAGGGGGTGAGGGGATTGAGGGCGGAGATGGGGATCCGGCCAGACGACGTCATTTACCTCGCGAAGACGGACGGCTGGGGCCGGAGTGTGATCAGGGAGCTCTCAGATGAAGGCATCAGAGCGGTCGTCCTTTCGAAGGAACATCACCGGAAGGCGGATCCGCTCATGCGGGAGGCCTTCATGGAGTTTCACCTGCCGCTTCTCACGGCGGAGGAGGTGGGCGCCGTGGTGCGAGGGCGCGGGGGAACCGCAAACCGGGAGAAGTTCGAGGCAGCGATGCGTGTATGGGACGATGAGAGGAGGAGAAGGGAGAAGAGCGAGAAGGCGGCGATGCTTGAGTCGATATTCAGGGAATATCGTCTCGAACGCGAAAAGGAGGTGCACGGTGGATGAACGGTCGCTGCTCCAGCAGCTTTCGAAGATACTCGCACAGGACGTGACCTCCGACGACTGTGCGGTGATCGAGCACGGAGGTGAATACCTGGTCCTGACCACCGACATGCTCCATGAAAAGGCGGACTTTCCTGCCGGCATGAATGAATGGCAGATTGGCTGGATGAGTGCGGCGGTCACCATCAGCGACATCGCCGCGATGGGGGCCAGGCCAGTCGCGCTGCTCATCGCCGCAGGTCTCGATCGGGCGGAGCGCCTCATTCCCATCGTCACGGGCGCCCGCGCCTGCTGCACGAAGTACGGCGCCGATATCGCGGGAGGGGACATCGACTCCCACGGAGAGCTGACCTTGGTCACCACCGGTATCGGGATGGTGGAGCGGGAACTGTGCGTCAGGCGCAGGGGTTCGCAACCGGGGGACGCAATCTGTGTCACCGGACCTCTCGGACTGGCGGAGGCGGCACTGCGCGGAGAGACGCGCTACCTGCCGCACCTTCTGGAGCCACAGCCACGGGTGGACGAGGGGAGGGCGATCGCGAAGGCGGGTGCCACGGCCATGATGGACATCAGCGACGGCCTCGCGCTCTCGCTCCATGACATGTGCCAGGTGAACCCTGTCGGCTACCGCGTCCACTCCCATGCAATCCCGATTCCCGAAGGTATCCCCCGCAGTGAAGCACTGGAGATGGCGCTCATCGGCGGCGGCGATTTCGAACTACTCTTCACCATCCCCGAAAAAAACCTCCCTCTCCTTCCCATCGCTTATTACAGGATCGGCGAGGTCATCGAAGCGCACGGGGTCTTTCTCGATGAGGCGCCATTATCCGCACGGGGCTACGAGCATACGTGGGAGAACTGAACGGCGCTCTCGTGAAGTCGATCCACTGACGGTGGCGAGGCAACGTTTTTCAGCTAAAAATTAGGCCCACCTCCCAGAAAATCCCTGGGTACGGGGGTCAAGGTAACGGATTGTTGTATATGGAATACCGAGGATACCCACCTAAAGGAAAAGGAATGAGTTAATGACAAAAGAACGGTTATCGACAAAAGAACTGCAAAAGACATGGACAGGACGGGATTCGAACCCGTGGCCTCATCGTTGCGAACGATGCGATCTACCTCTGATCTACCTGCCCGCGTTGCATTAATACAGGTGTTTGGAAGGGGCAAATAGTTTTTCCATATCGGGAAGGCATCTCTCCAGCATCGGAGGGGGCTGCCGGCAGGTATTTTCATCATGCGATTTCAGCGCACCGGCGAAACACCTGCGACTAACACGATGCCCGAGTCGTTCGTCCCCGTTCCATAAGGGCGGTCCGGCTCATCAGGACGAACGGCGATGGGAGAGATCTGAACCCGGCCCTCTCCGCCGCCCCGATGGTCTCTGCAAATTCCTTTCTTTTTACAACGAGGATGGGCTCTGCAATGAGCAGACGCCCGCCCGGCTTCAACGCCCCGTGCAGGTCGTGAAGCACCGCAGCCACATCCGATGTTTCATGGAGGACATGGAAGGCGAGCGCGAAGGAGGCGATCTCGCCATCCGCCAGATCGGGGGAGTCGTTCCTGCAGAGGTGCAGATGAACACGCGGGTGCAGACCTTTCTCCCGCGCGACCATCTCGAGCATGACCAGCATCTCTTCCTGGACGTCGACCGCGATCACACGGCCGGTTTCACCGACCATTCTTGCCATCGGGAGGGTGAAGAAACCCGGTCCGCAACCAAGATCAATGACCGTATCGCCCTCCTGCAGATACGGGCATAGCAGGCGGTCTGGTGACTGGATCACCTTCCGAAGCGGCGAGAGAAGCCATCTTGCCCGCTGGACTGGATAAATGCGATGCATGTGTTGCGTCGGTGCATCAGGGTTTTATATTGCCCATCGGAAGGTAAATCCGGGCAGATGGCATCGGGCTTCCCGTCATCCGTATACCGGCGAGGCATCCTCGCGAGGATGCATCCCGGGAATCATCGCAGGCTGCACCTGAAAAAATTGGGTATTCAGTAGTTCTCGCAGAGAACCTCGAAGTAGGCCTGTGGATGATCGCAGACAGGGCACCTCTCCGGGGCCTTTCTCGCCTCGTAAACCGCCCCGCAGTTGCGGCAGTACCATTTCACCGGCGTCTCGCGTGCAAAGACCGTACCCTTCGAGAGCGAGGCAAGGAGCACCCTGTAACGCCTCTCGTGGTGAGATTCGACCGTGGCCACCTTCCGGAAGAGGTCCGCGATCTCCCTGAGCCCCTCCTCCTCTGCGACACCGGCAAAATCAGGGTAAAGGGCATCCCATTCGTGTCTCTCCCCATCCGCCGCTGCCAGAAGGTTCTCTGACGTGGTGCCGATGGTGCCCGCCGGATACGCGGCGGTGATCTCTGCCGTGCCCCCTTTCAATTGCTTGAAGAAGAGCTTCGCGTGCTCCTTCTCCTCCTCGGCGGTCTTCAGGAATACAGCGGATATCTGCTCGTAACCCTCCTTCTTTGCGACGGATGCAAAGAAGGTATAACGATTTCTTGCCTGTGACTCGCCCGCAAACGCGGCGAGCAGGCACTTCTCGGTCCTGCTACCCTTCAGCTCCATGACAGGTTTCACCAGGACTTGTTTCCCGCTGATCCGAGATATATACTGTCATCGAGCACCTTGCACGGAGAAATGTGGTACGAAAAGACCAGCCATTGTCGAAGATCAATGCGGGCCAGATCTGCCTGTGATGAGAAAAAATGAATTTGAAATTCCTGCGCGAAATACGGAGCTCAAATGAGTTGAGCACTTCCAGAAAAGGAGATCAGAGGATGATCTCGATGTCCAGCTTCTCCGCCAGCTCCTTGTAGCGGTTGCGGATCGTCACTTCAGTGACACCTGCGACCTCCGCCACCTCGCGCTGGGTTCTCCGCTCCCCGCTCAGGATGGAGGAGATGTAGATCGCGGCGGCCGCTACCCCTGTGGGTCCGCGCCCGCTCGTCAGCTCCCTGTCGCCCGCCTGTCGAAGGATCTCCACCGCCCTGCTCTGCACCTCCCCCTTCAGGTTCAGGCCGGAGCAGAACCTGGGCACGTAGTCGATTGGGGAGGTTGGCAGCAGTCTCAGGCCGAGTTCACGTGAGATAAACCTGTATGTCCGCCCGATCTCCTTCCTGGAGACCCTCGAGACCTCTGCGATCTCGTCCAGTGTGCGCGGGACGTTGCACTGCCTGCACGCGGCATAGAGGGCTGCGGCGGCGACCCCCTCGATCGATCGTCCTCTGATCAGGTTCTTGTCCACCGCATCGCGGTACACGACGGCGGCCGTCTCCCTTACGTTCCTCGGAAGCCCCAGGGCGGAGGCCATGCGGTCCAGTTCAGAAAGGGCGAAGGCGAGGTTCCTCTCCGTTGCGTTGCTGACGCGTATTCTGCGCTGCCACTTCCTCAGGCGGTAGAGCTGCGCCCTGTTCTTGCTGGAGATCGCCCTGCCGTAGGAGTCGCGGTTCCTCCAGTCGATCATCGTGGAGAGCCCCTTATCGTGGATGGTGAAGGTCATGGGTGCTCCCACACGCGAACGCTTGATGCGCTGATCATGGTCGAACGCCCGCCACTCGGGGCCCCTATCTATGAAGTCCTCGTCGATGACGAGACCGCAGTTCTGACAGACGAGCTCCGCACGCTCGTAATCGTGGACCAGCTGTCTGCTGCCGCATTCAGGGCAGACAGTTTCTCCGAACTCCTCTACCTTTTTTTCCTTCTCCTTTACCTGCGTGATGCGCTTTTTCAGTGCCTCGCGCTCGGACTGGAGCAACTTTATCTTCTCTACTTCCTGCATCTCTTCTCTCCCCGGATCCTGTAAAAATTTTCTCACCCATGGTCACGGGGCATCCGTTCTGGAGAAGAACAGCCGCATAGGGCCCATCGACATTGCCGAAGATCTCCACGACGGTGCCGACCCGTTTCATCTGCCGGTTGAACACACCACCATACAATCGCGGCAGGTGCGCAGGATCGCATCTCATGATCAGCATCCTCCCGCCGTACATCCGATACGCACGACCGGCAAATCTCAAGTCACATCTCCGATGAGTGTCTCCTTAATGTTAAGGTAATCTATAAATATTGATTTTTATACTATATAAATATATTGTCAAATTATATATAATAGTTGATATGACCCTTATCTTTCATCCAATCTTCAATATTTAAATTTAATGAAAGCCGTGCCTCCTGCTTCGACAGCCCGGAACCCAGCGCCACACAGAGTCGCGCGCGTTCGTCCAGGAGGTCCGAGGGGGCATGTGCATCGGAGTTGACTACCATCCGCGCACCCGCCGCCCGTGCATAAGCGACGACCCGCCCATTCGCTCTGTTATGCCCGGCGCGCGATGTAATCTCCAGCGCGATTCCATTTCTGGCGGCGAGATCCGCCTCTTCCTTTGTGATCAGACCCGGATGCGCCAGTACATCCACATATTCACAGGCACATGCGGCCATGTTTGTACCCGGGGCAACCGGTTCCACCACGGTCTCTCCATGCACCACCACCAGGTCTGCGCCCAGGCCTCTCGCTTTTTCTGCCATCGGAGCGATCAATGCCGGCGGGATATGGGTGAGTTCGACGGCACAGAGCAGGCGCACGTCATACATCAGCGCTGCCTCCTTCACCTCGCTGATCGAGGCGATTACATGCGCGAGGGATGATTGATCCACGTGGTCCGCAATCGCAATCGTCCTGTAACCGAGGACGGAGGCACGCCTGATCAGCTCAATGGGCAGCATCTCACCGTCGGAGAGGAGGGTATGCACGTGGAGATCGTACATCCCGTCACCTCTTCCTTTCCATGGCAGCGGCAATCTTACGGATTAGCTCCGTTTTTCTGCCGCTGAAGAGAACGACCAGCCTTCCGCCCTTCTTCTCCCAGTGCGCAGGGTGGTGCTTCGCGTCCACGCGGTATTCGATCTTCAGCCGCTTCAGCGCCTTCTCGATATCGCTCAGGGTGGGCGAATGTACAGCGAGCGCGACCGGTACTCTCCTGCCCTTTGCTCTCACCAGCCCCGCTTCGAAGTAGCAGGGGTACACGATCAGCTCACCCTTCCGCGCGTTCTCCATTTACCCTCTATGTTTGGGAGTCAACGTATAAACGGATTCGCGTCGATCATGATCTGCATGCATCACGTAGACGTCCATATAGAGAGGGACATATACGCGGCGAATAATCGCATCGCGAAGAGGAACCACGATCTTCTGGAACGGTATGGGATAAAGGCATACGATCTGCTCGGGGCGATCGGTTCAGGGAAGACCGCATTGATCGAGAGAGCGGTGCCCCTGCTGAAGGAACGTGGCATTCGCCCAGCCGCCATCGCGGGAGATGTCTATGGGGATGACGATTACCGGCGCCTCGTCGTACTCGGTATTCCGGCGGTGAATGTGAACACGGGCAAGGAATGCCATCTGGATGCGCACCTCGTGGAGCATGGCCTGGAAGACCTCCCGCTCGATGAGATCGATCTCCTCTTCATCGAGAACGTCGGGAACATGGTCTGCCCCACTGATTTCCTCCTCGGTGCACACGAACGTATCGTCGTGGTCAGCACCACGGAGGGGGATGACGTGGTGAACAAGCATCCGATGATCTTTCGCGGCTGCCGCATCGGTGTGATCAACAAGATCGACCTCGCCCCTCTGGTGGGCGCGGACATCGCGCGCATGGAGTCGGATATGTACAGGTACAACCCGAATATCCACATCTTCAGGACGAACCTGAAGACGGGCGAAGGTATCTCCGCACTCGTGGAAGACCTGCTCCCGCGAGCAAAGTAATTAAATAGGCCCGGATGGTATATATAGAGGCAATTCCGGGAAGGATGGAAGCAGCAGAATTCGATTAGAAGGGTGAGAAGATGCTTTGGCAGGGAAGATCTGTAAGACGATTCACAGGCGGGAGGTACAGGCGCTCAAGGGGAAAGAAGGCATATGAGATCGGCAGATCATCGGCCGATACCGTCATGGGCGAACCGAAGGTCGTACCGATCCGCACGTTCGGCGGTAACCTTAAGCTGCGCGTCTACAGGACGCTCTATGCGAACGTGAGCGACCCGAAGACAGGAAGGACGAAGAGGGTGAAGATAGAGACCGTTACCGCGAACACGGCGAACCCGAACTTTGTCAGGAGGAACGCACTGACGAAGGGTGCGATCGTGAAGACGGAGCTCGGCAGTGCGAAGATCGTCAGCCGACCCGGTCAGCATGGTACCGTGAACGCAATCCTTCTCGAGTGATATACCATATCTTTTTTAGACGATCCGCGAGTGAATATCTATTGATGCGGACCGTTTACCATCGTTTTCCCACGTCCTTCGATCTCGACTTCGAATTGAGAAGGCAATTTGCCGATGCACTCCAATGCCTCAGAAAGCTCCACACGACCCATACTACGACCAGGAAGGGCCTCAACCTGGTGAAGTGCGAGGTGACCGTGCAGATCGCAAAGGACAAAACCGGCTTCGTCAGCATGGAGATGTTCCCCAACCTGGAGGAGGTGACCGAGATGGCCGACTTCAGGATGGTAATCAGGGAGACGAAACTGACGGCGAAGAGCCGGATACCGGTCTCCGAGAACTCCTTCCTCATACGGCTCATGGACAAAGGAGCCGTCACCGAGGTGACCGTTGCCAAGGAGGGGAAGATGGGAGAGATGGACGCGATGGATCTGCGCAGCCTGATCAGGGATGCCTGTCCTTGACGCTCGAGAGGGTGATCGCGGCCCCGTTCAGGCTGATGAGGAAGGAACGTCTCCAGAGGAACGACTTCATCTACTTCCTTGCGCTCGACAGGAGATGGATGAGCCGGGATCAGGCCGGTATGATTCTCGAGCGTGCACTGCAGGCGGGGCTGCTCGAGGACAGGGACCACTGGCTGTATCCGAAATTCGATCCCTCCTCGATCGAGATACCCCTCGGTTACAGGCCCGGCGCCGAACTGTTCACCCCAGAGGAGCCCTATCAGGTCCTGCTGCAGCGGATCGCGTCAGCGACGAAGAGGCCCATACAGGAGGTGACGGCAGAGCTGAACGAGCTGATCCACACGCATTTCGACGGCCATCTGAGGGCAGAGGCAGGCGTGGTGATACTGGCAAAGAAATACCGCGTCCCTTACCTGGATCTCCTCGACCGCCTGAAGTCGGCGGTCACCGGTGGTTAAGGGCGTTCGGTTTTCGTCCATTCAATCACGAAGCCTCTCCACCTGAGATCTCGAAGAACATGGAAATCTCAATTTTACCATAGCATTCCCTTCCGATGGAGTGCCTCCAGCATGGGAAAGAGGTGTCCGGCCGCCAGCCATAGAAGCCGACGCGAATTCGCCAGGCACGCGCATGGCGGGGTGCAGTCCACCTGACGCCTCGCTGGAGGAGCAATCCCTGCCCCCTTTGGACGTTTATAAACCAATCAGATATGGCGAATATATCACTTGAAAAAAAGGATCGGAGCCCTTCGGAGCGGAAGAGAGCCTCGATCCACCGGCTCATTAAAAAAAAGATGCCGGCGACCCCCGCTCAGAAAATGCCCTGGATGAAGGTGCGCCTGATTACCTGATCGCCCTTTATGGGCCGATTCAACCTGCCTTCTCCGCCGGCTTCTCCTTCGCCAGGAGCTCGTCCAGGCTTTTTTCGCTCCTCGAGATCACCTTCGTGTTTATCTGCACGTATTCGGGTGCGATCTCGCTCCTGCGGATCGACTTCCGCCTCCTCTGCCCCTCCTGCCTCGGATGGAAGCCGGTGCTCTCCGAAAGTAGCACCTTCAGGCGACCCAGGCCCGGAAGATCCGCCCTCGCCGGTGTACCATCGCGATCAGAACCTCCGGTGATCTTCAGCCGGTATCCGGGCAGACCCAGAGGTGCGCCATCCACTTCGTCCCCGATCTTCTTTCCGATGAGTGTGTTCGCCTGGCCACCACTCACAGGCAGCGTGTAGGCCCTGCCGTTCGCAGGTTCGGAGACGACCACCTTGAATTCAACCATATATCGTATCTCCTCCCTTCAGAATGCCATAATAGTTCGGCAGGGCCGATATTAAATACTCCTTCTGTCCGAAGAGTCACCGGCCCCAGAATGGCTCCACCTTTCTCCGGAGCGCTGCGAACTCTTCGAGCACCATCACCGTATCCGAGGAGAGTGACTTGAGCATCTCCTTCTCGAGCACCTTCACATGCCTCTCCGGTATCTCCACGTAGAGCTCGTCTCCCGTGTCGATCTGCCTTCCCACTGTCGCACCTTCGATGGAGATCGCCACCTCCATGCCCGCGATCGCCTCCGGGATATTCTCACCTCGTTGCTGGATCGTCTTCAGGTGGCCGATTCTTCTGCCGCTCCGGTCGGTCAGGTACACATTCGGCCTCAGCCTTCCGGCGAGTACCCTTATACCCACCACTGCCGGGTTGCTCTGTCTGAAGACACAGTTGGGCAGGATCGCGATCTTCGCCGGCAGGATCACCTGTTCAAAACGGCGTTCCTCCATCTCGCGTATGCGCTCATCTCTCCATTTCAGGTAATTATCGATGAGTTCGTAGATGATGCCAGAGGAGAAGACCTTCACCTGCGCGAACCCCCTCTCCTTCAGGAGCTCCTGTGCGTCCGGAAGGACCGAAGTATTGAAGCAGAGGATGACGCTCTCGAGCGGGTTCTGGATCGTCTGCACCTCCACCAGGTCGTGCCTGCTCACCGGACCCACACCGGCCCTGAGCACGCCGATCCCCTTCATATCCAGCTCCTTCGACAGCGCCTCCAGTGCACCGATCGTGTCTGCCTTGATCATGATTCCGTGTTCCGATAGCTTCACGCTGATCTCGGAGAGCTCCCTCTCCACCTGTGCGATCAGTGTATCGTGATCGTTCTTCACCACGTACAAGGGCGACCCTGCGACCACGTCCTCGAGTCCCGGGGCCGCGATCTTCACCCCCGCGGCAGCCACCACCGACTTCACCCGCTCGAAACGGTCCTCCACCCTGAGCTCATGGAGCGACCGGGGTTTCAGCAACGATCTCACCCTCGTCACCTTCGCTCCCATGTTCGTCCCCACAACGATCTCGTCCCCCACGTTCAGGGTGCCATCATAGAGTATTACATCCACAGTCGCACCCAGCCCCCGCTCCTCCTTCACCTCGAGCACCGTCCCTCTTCCCGGGCCTTCGGCACTGAACTTCAGCTCCTCTGTCATGAACCTCTGGGCGAGGCCGATCATCACCATCAGCAGGTCAGGTATACCCTCCCCCGTGATCGCGCTGACAGGCACGATTGCGACCGTACGCCTGAAGTCCGTGATACGGTCGTAGCGTTCGGAAGAGAACCCGAGTTCGGAGAGCGTGCCCACGAGTTCGTAGGTCCTGTGCTCCAGCAGCTCCTTTACGCGTTCACCCTGCGCTGCGAAGGTCTTCGCGAAGGGCTCGCCCTTACCCGGGCGCCATCCGGGTATTCGATCGCACTTGTTCGCTGCGACCACGAAGGGGGTGCGGTAGTTCCTGAGGATCTGGAGCGCCTCCTTCGTCTGGGGCTGGAATCCCTCGTTGATATCCACCACGAGAATGGCCATCTCCGAGAGCGCGCCCCCTCGTGCACGGAGGGTGGTGAATGCATGGTGCCCCGGCGTATCGATGAAGAGGAGACCGGGCACGTTGATCTCAAGGGCACCGAGAGATCCGCTCATCTTTCGTATCGATTCTATCGGCACAAGAGTGGCGCCGATGTGCTGGGTGATGAGCCCCTCCTCCTGCTGTGCGACGGAGGACCCTCTTATCCGGTCGAGCAGCGTCGTCTTGCCGTGATCCACATGCCCCAGCACGCAGACGATGGGTGTCCTGATCCTGGTCGGTCTCGTTTCTGTCATGCCCCCTCCTCCTGCCGGGTGCGATCCGCACCGATCAGATACCTAATCGACCCGGGATCATTTAATGGTGCGCTGGATAAGGGCGTCTGCAACCAACCAGCCCGGGCAGACGAACGAGATATGTGAACCGCCTGGAGGATGAGAATGCGGACCCCACTACCCTCTGCGTTCCACCCCCCTCATCTCCTCCTCTACCTGTGTGATCATCGCCTCGCGATTCTCCCTGCCGATCACATGGAGCATCACATCCTCCCTCCTCTTTAGACCCTCGATATATGCATCGCCCTTCAACGCGATCGTGGCGAGGAGCGTCCTTCTGGAGGCCATGAGTTTATCGATCAGTGCCCTGAACTTCGGAGAGAGGCACTCCATCCTCCCGATCTCATCGATGATCACAGGCCGGAGATCGTCACCCCACCCGATGCCGTCCAGAAACCGTTCGAACCCCTCGATGTCCACGCGGTACTTTCCGATCCGATATCTTCCAGCGATCTTCGTGTGTGCGAGTACCGCCCTTTTCCCTTCGAAACTCTCGATACTGAATCCGATCCGCTCGCCATGCTCACGGATCTCCTCTATCCAGAACCCGACAGGCTCCAGATCGTGAACTTTCTCCGCCACCCTCCTGACGAGGATCGTCTTCCCCACGCCCGGTGCACCTGTGATCAGGATTTTCCTGCCCACTCTCTGTTCGCCGGCCATAAAAACCCTCGAATACGTTCGTATCCAGCGGGGATGAACCTTTTTGCAGGATCTCATCTCCGTCCGAATCCCTGGGAAAGTACTGGTTTTACAGGCGGTCAGCACACTCTCTGTTGTCCATCCACCCGGGACGACTCCCGAACCGGAATCCGCGATCGAAGAGAAGAGATGGACTGCGAGAATCGCCGATGTGACGTAACCCCCTCAGAATCAGTGTACAGGGAACAGGAGAAGGCTCGAATGAATATGATTGCGGGCGTATCGCAGGGATACGTTTCTATCTCCCTTCTCGTTATGACGTTATCATTGCGACACCAGGTAAAATTACACCCGGAAATCTGAAATTTTCGATATTGCGTTGAATAGAAAGATCGGATCGTATTTTATGCTATTATCCAATTTACGAAAAAGGATACTCGGCAAGTCCTGGTAAGGATGCAAACGATCCCTCATGGTCCGTTCCACGACGGCACGGGGGGATCGCATGGAATCGCGCGAGAGCGGCGGAGGCGAGACCCCTGGAGCGTTCTGTTGTCATGCCGAACCAGAATAAATTGTCTTTTTAACCATCCGGAGTCGATTCGGAACACTCTGTGAAAAACAAGAATGCCTTAATTGTATTTTTTTCGCAGAAGGAGGATCTCATCTCCACGATCGATCCGCTCGATTGATGAAGTTCTTCAGGATCGGTTCGGTTGGTTAGAATATAAATAATAAAAAGGACACCGCAAAAATTATTTATAAAAGAATAAATTTAAATATAAAAATATTTAATAATCATGATATCGATAATTATTTAAAAATATATTCTTTTAAGAAAAATAATATATCGAAATTTTCATTTTATTTTAATGATCAAATTAAAATATGTTCAGGCCCTATATCTATCCATCCGACGTAATCTGTCTCAGAGGTCGAATCGGTATGAATGCACCATGAGGTGATGAAAAATGAAGAGTATGATAATACTGTTGATGAGTGCCCTGCTCATCCTCAATTTTACCGGCGCCGTCATGGGCGCGAGTGTCGAACCGATGCAGATAAATCTGAAAACAGGGAGTGCGGAAGTTGAATGTGGCCAGGTGGGTACGTTCGATCACGCATACAAGGTGGACAATCCAGCAGAAAACGGGGTCTATAATGCCGGCTCTGGGGAGACAATCACAATATCCAACAGCGATGGCTACACCTTCGACTGGTCTGTGACCCCCTATCCGCTCGGCGCCGTACTGGTGAAGGCAGGATCCGAAAAATCATGCCCGGGTGGGGATTATCTCGTATATTCATATTCAGACAGTTCCTCCGATACCAATCTGGGAGCGCCCTGCGATAAACAGATCAGCCATGTGACCTTCTGTTGGAACGAGGGGCCCGTGAACGTTCCGGAATTCCCGACGCTGGCATTTCCGGTGATGATGCTGGTGTTCGTCGGTGCACTTGCCCTATTCCTGAAGCCAAAGAATCCCTGAAATAACCTTGACTTTTTTTGATTCGGTTGAAGTAGGCACCATAGAACAGCCAATTTTTTGGTATTTGGGCCGAAAACCGCTTTTTATCCAGATAACATGATATCCAGTTGAAATATCGATCCCTGGCGGTATATCTGGCGGACCAGTGCCAGTCATGGTTGTCCTTTATCTGCCGAATCTCCGAGTTCCAAGAATAGTTATCTTAATCAGACTTCCAGCCGATAATTAGAAGATATCTGTGGCCAGGGTGGGGTAGTCTGGACATCCTAGGGGACTGTGGATCCCTCGACCCGGGTTCGAATCCCGGCTCTGGCCTTCAGTTATTCGAATAGCTGATACAATTTACAGACGAGGTTTTTCGTATTTTATTTTCTGTCAGGCGCAGCTCTCTGTTTTGCCGAAGATAATAATGGTTCGTATCCGGTATTGGCGGCCCTTCGTTCTCTCATATGTCTTGTCATTGAATGGAGGGTTAGCACTCCGATTTGTGTATAAGGATCATTCACCCGGACCGTTGAAAATAAAATATATATTGTTTTTATAAATATATCTTATAATTACTATAAATAATAAAGATATGATATAAAATTATAATTAAAATTTAAGTTAAAAATTATATTTTTATAATTTAATAAATAATAGAAATTAGTAAGTTTTATATAAAAGTATATTATATAATTATTATATCCAAAACACCATGGTGAGGTAAATGCAAATCAGCAGGGGCTTTCTTATTATCGTATCTCTCCTCCTCCTCGTCACGGGGGTGCACGCGCTCGTGCCGGATCAGGTGACGATCTGGACCGATCGCGAATGGCTCACGGCAGGGAGCAATGAGATCTCGAACATCACCGTCCAGGTGATAAATACGACCGAACCACTGAAACCAGTAGAAGGTGCAGTGGTCTCTGTATGGTGTGAAAACAGCCTGATGGGAAACATCTCCTCTCCTCAGGTACAGACGATCGGGAATTCCAGTCAGGTGGTGACTTTCAGGTTCCAGGTCGGAAACCTTAGTGGGGACGCGATCATCCACGTCTCGGTGAAGCACCCGGAGATAGCGGAAACGATGGAGGTATCCGGAATTCAGCATATCGATCATGCCGCTCCTCTGGCGTTCGCCCTCCTCTCCTTCCCATCATCAGCACCGGTGGGAAGCATTGTCCAGATACAGGTGCAGCTGAAGGATCGCTACGGAAATATCGTGGACAGTCGCAGGGAGGATTCAGAGGGAAGAACTGCGGAATCGATTGTGTTCAGGGACTCCGAAGACGGGGATGGGTGGTTCATCGATGGAACGAATTTCGTGAATTCGATCACCCGGAATGTGAGCTCCGAAGGCGAGGCGATGGTGCAGTACCGTCTCGCCACAAAGGCCGGGGACAATATCATCTCAATAAAACCACCCTCGACCGTTTCGCCCCCGCAAACATTCATCACAATCAAAGGCTTCGGTGTGCTCTCGGCAGAGATACTCGCGGATATGAACCCGCCTTCAGGGGTGGTGTATGCAAACAATATGGATTCAATTTCCATACTCTACACGGTCCGGGATGCAGACAAGAATCCCATTCGGAACGCGACCATAGAGCGCACCACCAGCCTCGGGGAGACCGGCACCTTCAGGACGAACGATCAGGGACAGGTGATCACCACATATGGGCCGAAATCGAGCGTTGGCACCGTCTCAATCATCGCGTCCGTGCAGGGATATCCGAGTGTGATGGTGATCAGCACCGTGCAGTTCATACATACGGAGGCGGTGATGTGGGAGCTGACCGCGAGCCCGCAGACGCTCGCGAGCCGGGA
>JARYLJ010000027.1 GCA_029907705.1 Methanomicrobiales archaeon | reverse complement strand
AAAAGAAAAATATAAAATAGCACGCTTTTCTCGTGTTCGGGCGATCGAAGGACGCAACAGTAATGTTATTACATGGCAGCGATCGCGCCCATGTTGGCGACCCCCCTGCTTCGAATCAACGCGAGGTCCGGTACGTATTTTCGTCTGGTGGATGCGACAGAAGTTCGAGCTAAAATTCGTTCAACAAGGAGAGAACTCTGTTCTTACAGGATGCGAGAATGCTCCTGGATACATTCTCTCCTTCTTGCCATTCCATCGATATCTCCTCTGGTGCGGAGATCGGATGGATACGCCAGTGCCAGGACGATCGAGTCCCTGCGAACCGGGGATCCGTTGCGAAGTGCGCAATGGCGAGTGGCGTGCAGGTTGAACGAATCCACGAGCCGGATGGGCAGCTCGAGGGGTGAAAATCCCCATATCGGGCTCGGTCCAGTCGATCCTCTCCGCCGGACGGGGAGCGGATCCGATCACTCGACGATCATGTTCTCGCCGAACCGATCCTCCGTGGCGAGCAGGAACTCCTCGCTCATATGGAGCGCACTCTTGGGGCAGACATCGTTGCACTGCGAGCAGAAGATGCACTGCGTCACCCATATTCTGATCTTCTTCGTCTGCGGGAGAAATTCGATCGCATGCGCGGGACAGACGCGGAGACAGAGCGTGCATCCGATGCAGAGGTCGCGGTCGTACACGATCTTGCCCCGGAACTTTGGGGGTGTCTCTACCGGCGGATGGATCTTCGCCTCGCCCCTCCCCACGCTTTTGAGGAACTCCGTGACTGAGGGTGGCAGGTAACGTGCAGGAAAGGCATTCGTCGCGGGTTCCAGGATCATCTGCTTCAATAACTCCGTGAGCATGGGAACGATCGCCATTCCTATGCACCCCCGATGGCATCGATGCCGAGTAGGATGAGTGCGATGATGCCCATAAGTCCCAGGAACAGCCAGTACATCCCCACCACCTGCGTGATTCTGAACCGGGCCACCATCGCCCTGACGAGCGTGACGGAGGCAAACACGACCACCACCAGCTTCAGAAGGAAGAAGGCGATGTCAATCCCTGCGGCCAAGATCCCACCCAGTCCAAGCAATCCCGAGGGGTTCCAGGGCAGAAAGAGCGCGATCAGTATGCTCGCCATCACCAGGGTCTTCACTCCCTGCGCCGTATAGAACATCGCCAGGTTCTTCCCCGAGTACTCGACGAGGAGTCCACCCGCAAGCTCCGTCTCCGCCTCGGGCGTGTCGAAGGGTATCCGGGAGAGCTCAGCCGGGGTAACGAGCAGCAGGATGAAGAGGAGGATCAGACCGCCGATGAGACCCAGGGGACCGACGAGGCCCCAGAGCGGGTACTGCATGATCGTGACGAGGCTGAACGGGTCGCCGATACCGTCCGCGCTCATCCTCCAGGCGATGGCGATGAAGACGATCGCGAGGGGGAGCTCGTACGATATCATCGTCACCATCTCACGCTGGGCGCCGACGGTCGCATAGGGTGAACCCGAGGAGAAACCCCCTGCGACGAGGGCGAGGGCGGGAATGGTGAGGAGGTACATGATCAGGATCAGGTCCCCGTAGCCCGAAAGCACGGGTGGTATGGAGCCGATCGGCAGGTAGAGAAGGATCACGAGCGAGGAGACGAGTGCGACGACAGGGGCACCGTTGAAGAGCCATGCGACCGCATGCTCGGGGACGATGTTCTGCTTCGTGAAGAGCTTCTGTACGTCGACGAAGGGCTGCCTGATCGGCGGGCCGATCCTCGCTTGCATCCGGGCCACCAGCTTCCGGTCGATACCGAGAAGCAAAAGTCCTGCCACGACTCCATAGACGGAGACCGCAATACCCCCGATTCCGAGGAGGAGCAGATCCTCCATCCAGCTCATCCTTTCAACCTCCTCGTCTTCTCGATGGAGAGGCGGGTCAGCTCCTCCTTCGTCATGACTTCACGCCTGCCTCCTCTGATCACCGCCACCCGGTCCGTACACGAGAGGCAGGGGTCGATGGATGCGACGATGATCGGGATGTCCGCGATCTGCTCGCCTTTCAGCATCACAGGCCAGGAGATGAGGTTGCTGTAGGAGGATCCCTTCACCTTCCAGGTGGCGGGGGCCTCCTGCCCGTCCATTCTGACGTAATGGAGCACCTCCCCCCTCGGCGCCTCGTGCCTCCCCACCGCCTCACCTGCTGCCTTCTTGCAGGCAGAGAGGAGCTTCGGGTACTTGCTCTCCCACATGACAGGTCCATCCGGCATGTGGTCCAGACACTGCTGAATGATCTCTACAGACTGGCCGATCTCCACCAGCCTGACGACAATCCTGTCGTACACATCTCCGCGGGTCTCACCCAGGATTGCATCGGGCATCACCGGTTCGATCTCCATGTCCCCGTAGGCAGAATACGGATAATCCACGCGGACGTCCATCTTCACACCCGATGCCCTCGCCGTCGGCCCGACCACGCAGAGTTTGATCGCCTCCTCTCTGGAGAGCACGCCGTGATCCCGGCAGCGCATCCGGATGCTCGCATCGTTCATGAAGAGGTGGAAGAGTTTGTCCTGAAGATCGCGGTAATAGGTCAGGCACCTCTTTATCCTCGGGTACTGCTCCTCCGTGATGTCCCTCCTCACCCCGCCGATCTGGACGATACCGTAGTTCACCCGGTTCCCCGTGATGTACTCGATCACATCCATCGACTCCTCCCTGACCCGCCAGGCGAGGTAGAAGAGCGAGTCGAAACCAAGCTCGTGCACGGCCACGCCCGCCCACAATAGATGCGACTGTATCCGCTCCAGCTCCGCGACGATCGTTCTGACGTAGTCGGCCCGCGCCGGTACATCGATACCCATGATCTGCTCCACTGCACGGGCGAAGGCGAGAGAGTGTGAGACGCCGCATATACCGCATATGCGGTCGGTCAGGTGTACGATCTGCACCGGGTTTCTCCTCATGCCCATCCACTCGATACCCCGGTGCGTCTGGCCCGGCGCGAAGTCGACGCTCTCCACGACCTCGCCGTTCATCTTGAAGGTGAACATCACGGGCTCCTTCAGGGCCGGGTGCACCGGACCTATCGGTACCGTGTAGGGGACTGTACCGGGCTTTCCGCCAGTGTTCATTCCTGCACACCTCCCTTCTTCTCCTTTGCCTCGACCGGAGGCGCCGCCCTCTCCTTCGGTCTCTTCACCTGCCACAGGTTCTTTATCATCGAGTCGGGAATTCCGGTCTCGTCCTTTCTCCATGGGTAGACCCCCTCCGGGAAGTCCTCGGGCAGGAAGAGCCTCCTCGGGTCGGGGATTCCCACCACCTCGACGCCTAGCATCTCCTGCTTCTCCCGCTCGGTGAAGACCGCGCCGGGGATGAGATCGCTGATCGTGGGTATGCGGAGGTCGCTCTTCGGAAGCCTTACAGCGATGGAGACCATGTATTCCCCGTGCCTCACGCCGTAATAGAGGGAGAAGATGTAGACCAGCTCCACCTCCTCGCCGAGGTCCGAACCTGCGATGACGGAGAGGTGCGGGAAACTGATCTCGATGAGTGTCTGAATCCCCGGCTTCAGGTACTCTTGCTTCAGCCTGATCCAGATGTTCGTCGCAGGGTTTTTTCTCGCGCCTTCCTTTCGCTCCTTCACGATGGCTTCCAGCACATTCTCCCCGAAGGCGCCCCTGAACCTCTCCACGATCTCCTCCGGACGGAGTATCTGCACGGTCATGCACCACCCTCCCGCCTCTCCAGCTTTGCGATCGCCGTCACCACGCCATGGATGATCGCCTCCGGGCGCGGCGGACATCCGGCGACATAGACATCCACAGGAATGACATCGTCGATCGGGCCCTTCAGGTTGTAGGAGTCGAAGAAGACCCCTCCGGACTGGCCGCAGGTGCCGATGCACATCACCACTTTTGGATCGGGCACCTGCTCGTACACCCTCTTCACCCTCTCTATCATCTTACCTGTCACAGGACCTGTCACGAGCAACACGTCCGCATGTCTGGGCGAGCCCACGAGTCTGATGCCGAATCGCTCCGGGTCGTAACGTGGCGTGATCGTGGCGACGATCTCGATCTCGCATCCGTTGCAGGATCCCGTGTTCAGGTGGAATACCCATAGCGAGCGTTTCAGAGTCTGTATCGGATTCACCGGATCACCACCATGATGACGAGGATGAATGACATGACGCCGAGGAACCAGAGGAGATAATCGTTCAGTACGCCTGTGTGAGCGGGAACCACACGCTCGTAATAGCCCCTGATTGCCTCCGTGAAACCCCAGTAGAGATGCGACGCCCTCAGATGCATCTCGCCCCGTGCAGGTGCACGGTTTCCTGACAGGAACGGCTTTGTCTGTTCACCCTCTCTCCGATATCCGCTCTCCCCCCTGAACCAGAAGAGGTAGGCGAGGACGAGGAGAAGGAGGAAGACCCCGAGCCATACAAGCGGGTTCCAGTATCCCGCACCTGTGTGGAACGTGGTGGACAACATTCAGCCACCTCCAGCGACCGCTGAGATATAGCCCGCCTGGTTCACCAGCGCCTGTGCCGCCGGTGCGACCAGATGATCGATGAAGGGCGCAGGAAATATCCCGATCACGATGACAATACCTGCGAGAAGCCCCATCCCCAGGAGCATCGGCAGGGGCACCTCCCGGCCTGTATCGTACTCGGGTAGCTCAGGACCCATGAAGACGGAGTGGAAGACCTTCACGAAGGAGGCGAGTGTGAGGATGGAGACGAGCATTGCGATGATCGCGAGTACGGGGCTGAAGCGGTAGACCGACTCGTATATGACCAGCTTCGAGGCGAAACCGTTGAAAGGGGGGATCCCCGCGATGGCGAGCGCACCGATCATGAAGAAGATCATCGTGTACTTCATCCGGTGGCCCAGACCACCCATCGCGTTCATATCCCTCGTGCCTGTCACGTAGATGATCGCACCGGCAGTGAGGAAGAGGAGTCCCTTGTACATCGCATGGTTGAAGATGTGGAAGAGGCCCCCATCGATCGCCGCCATGCCGTAGCTCTGGAGCGACGCGGGATCCCCGAGCACCGCAATCCCCACGCCGACTCCCAGAAGCATGTATCCCGTCTGGGAGATCGCGTGGTACGCCATCAGCCTCTTCACATCCTTCTGCGGGATCGCCATGGTGACACCGACGAACATCGAGAGCATACCGAGGGCGATCACGATCCACCCGACCGTCACCCAGTCGAGTTTGATACCGTACAGCGTGAAGATCACTCTGAATAGACCGTACAGGCTCGCCTGGCTCGATACGACCAGCATCGCGGTGACGGAGGAGGGGGCCATCGAGTAGGCATCGGGCGTCCAGAAGTGGAGCGGCACCGATCCGCACTTCATCGCCAGTGCGGCGACGAGCATCACCAGCGCGATCTGGTCGAGGAGGCTGAACTGCATCCGCGATGCGATGGCGGCGATGTTCAGCGCATCGTACTGCCAGTAGAAGATGCCCACGGCAAAGAGCAGAAGGAGCGCACCCATCGTGCTCAGGACGGCGAACTTCAGTGCCCCTTCCACCGCCTTTCCCTTCTCGATCCTGAACGCGACCAGTCCGGCGCCGGCGAGCGAGGAGATCTCGAGAAATACGAAGAAGTTGAAGAGGTCGCCCGTGTTGACCATCCCCAGTATGCCCGCGATCATCATCAGAAACAGGGTATAGTAACCCTCGAGGCCCGTATGACGCTGATCGCTGCTCATGGAGTACAAGAAAACGGAGAAACCCACGATCGCGACGATGAGCGTCATGAACGCGCTGAGCGCATCGATGGTGAAAATGATCCTGATCGGTATGCCTCCCGAATCGGGGGGAATGGAGAGCGCGGGACTTTCGGCACCGAAGACATAGAGCAGGACTCCCGAGGTGTACACGGTATAGGAGAGGAAGATGGCAATGCAGGAGGTGAGTGCCATCGCCCCCAGTGCGATGATGCCCCTCGAGAGCTTCGTCCGGCCCAGTATGGGCATCGCGAACGAGGCGACCAGGGGCACCGCGATCAGGAGGGCGGGTGCGTGCAACCGCAGCAGTTCCCAGCTCATTCTCTCAGCTCCCTGATGCGGTCGGTATCGACCGTGCCATAGTTGCGGTATATGATCGTGACGAATGCCAGCAGCATGGCGGTCGTTGCCACTCCGATCACGATGGAGGTGAGCGTGAGTGCCTGAGGCGTGGGGAGCACCATCAGTCCCTGGACCGCGTTCGTATAGATGGGTGCAATACCGCCCTCCCTGTACCCGATCGAGATGAGGAAGAGGTTCACCGCCGCCTCGAATATGTTCAGCCCCATGAGTATCTTGATCAGGTTCCTCTTCGAGACGATGGTGAACAGCCCGATGACCGTGATGAGGCCCACGGTGATGAGGGGCAGATTGCCGATCAAGATCGTTCACCTCCCTCTTCCAGATCGCCCATCATGTACATGACGATGAGGGAGAGCCCTCCCCATACCTCGATACCCACGGCGAGGTTCATGACCGGGATCACGCCGGCGGTGTAGATCTCCCCGGGGTTGGGCCCGAACGCGACAGGGATGCCGAAGAGCGAACCCGTATTCGCGAGCCAGTTGAAGAAGAACACCCCTCCCACGAGGAGTGCGGCGAGTGCGGTACCGATGAAGAGGAGGAGACCACCGGATTCGAATATCTTCATCCATCCCTTCCTGAGATCCCCCGTGAGCTCCGAGTACCTGAATGCGACCAGCAGAAGCACGCTGCCCGTCGCGATTACCGCACCCCCCTGAAATCCTCCACCGGGGGTGAGGTGGCCATGGATGACAATGTACAGGCCGAAGATCAGGATGAACGGATAGAGTATGTCCGCCGCAGTCCGGACGATCCTGCTCAACTGCAAATCAATCCCCCCTCTCCAGTCGTCTGAAGATCAGGCCGGTGGTGACAACGGCAGAAAAAAGGACGCTCGCCTCCCCCAGCGTGTCGAAACCCCTGTAATCGAAGACCACGGCCGTGCATATGTTGTTCGCGCCGGTCTCCTCCTGTCCATGCCGCAGGAAATAATCGTCCATGTCTGAATACGAAGGCCGGCCGAACGGGAGCTGCACGGCGATCAGCATGAAGACCCCGAGGAGGAAGATGGCGATGACAGCGGCGACGATCCTCTTCATCGTTCATCACCCTCCCATCTCCCGACCTTTCTTATCGCAATGATGAAGATCGCCGTCGTGAGTCCCGCCCCGATGGCCGCCTGCGATATCGCCACGTCGGGTGCCTGCAGGATATAAAACTCCAGCGAGATGAGAAAGCTGAACAGCCCGGTGGCGATGGCGGCGGATAGCAGGTCCCTCTCCATGTACACGAATATGGCCGCAAACACGATACCGGCGAGGACGAGCAGATGGAAGAAGAGCTCGATCATTGCTTCGCCCCCTTCAGGTGGTCCACCACTGCACGCGCAGGGTGCACCCCGCTTCTGTGTGCCGCCCTGGCGATCGCGTGGGCTCCGGTGGCATTCGTCACTGCAAGCGCGAACACCGCGATGACCGTGTGCAGACCGAGCATGATATACTGTCCCTCTCCGGAGGCGATGAACCAGTCGACCGCATACACGATGACAGCCAGAGAGGTGAAGATCGTGCCGAAGGTGGTGGTCTTCGTGCAGGCATGCAGCCTCGTATAGACATCGGGGAACCTGAGCAGGCCGACCATTCCCATACCATTGAAGATGAGCCCGATGGCGAGCAGGAGCGGTGCCACCGCCTCGAATATCATCAGAGCTCGCCTCCCAGGTAACGCGCGATGTACAGCGTGGATACGAAGGAGAGAAGCGCGTAGACGATCGCGACATCGACGAAGATGAGCTGGCGGTACGCGACGCCCAGCAGGATCATCGTCGCCACGATCAGGGTGTTTATCGTATCGAGGGCGACGGCACGGTCGGGCGGTGTGGGCCCCAGCACCAGCCGGATGCAGGCGATCGCGATAAAGGCGACCAGAAAGGATACGGCGATGAACCAGATCTCTGTCATTCGGCGATCCTCCTGATCCATGCGGCGAGATCGCTCACCGTGAAGAGCTCACCGGCGCGTAGCAGTGCCTTCTGCTCCTCTCCCTCCTCGATATTGATGATATGAACGAAGAGATCCCCGGAGCTGTCATCGATATCCACCGAGAGTGTGCCGGGCGTCAGCGTGATGGAATTGGCGAGCATCATCGTTCCGAGGTCGGTCTTCAGATCGGAACGCACACGCATGATACCCGGCCTGATCCTTCCTGTGATCACCCGGTATGCGACATTCAGATTGGCCACCGCCATCTCGACGAAGAACGGCACCAGCACATAGATGCAGAGGCGGATCAGCCTGAGGGGGTTGATCATGCGGTAGTTCCTGTGCCTGCAGAGAAAATTACGCGCCACCACTCCGACCGCACAGGCGAGGATCAGGCCGATTAGTATCTCGGAGTATGCCCATACACCTGTGCTTCCGCTGCCCGCCGTCAGCAGGAGGTACAGAACAAAGGCGAGCAGGACAGTTAGGATGAATGGAATCATGCGGTCACCTGCGATCTTCCAGCCTCGCTGTCAGGGGTCCGAATGGAGGGGACCATGGACAGCCCCTCGCCCCATTCTGCGGAAAAGAAACGATTCCAGCCCATGCTGCCGGCGTTTTTATCACGATTAATAATGTCGAATCTATCCTGTAATAATGATTTGGTTTTTGCAGCTGGCGCGGGTGTACAGGGAGCAATCTCCCGGTCATTTGCCGTTTTACTGATGGTTTATTATCATGCCGGTTCGATCTATCTGGAGATGGGATCTCCTCCTCCCGGGAGGTCGCGCCTTTACTGGTGCGACAGATGTCATGCCCCCGTGCTGGGGAAGCGCTGCGCCTGCGGGGCACCCACCCGTGCAGTCGCACTCACCCCCCCGGCGGACCCGAGGCCGGCCTTTGTTGCAGATCTGGAACTGGTGAACGACCTGTATATGGAACAGTTCGGAGTACGGCTCATTCCGGAGGGGCACCTCGCGCTGCTGAACAAGGTGCCGGATACAGACCGAATGGAGGAGGTGGTGGCCGGGGGGGCGGTGATCGCTTCCATCCGGTATCTGACCGGTGAAGAAAGGT
The DNA here is from genome assembly GCA_029907705.1 of Methanomicrobiales archaeon. Classification (GTDB taxonomy): domain Archaea; phylum Halobacteriota; class Methanomicrobia; order Methanomicrobiales; family JACTUA01; genus JARYLJ01. The sequence continues at coordinate 14,786 of JARYLJ010000027.1, read as the reverse complement.
GGGAGCTCCTTCCGAGACCCGAGGCATTCTCGCTGTCGAAGCCCGCGAGGGGATTCGTGGTCGCGGACGAGGGGGCGGCCGATGCGATAAGGGAGGGGGCCAGCCTTCTCGCCCCCGGTGTGGTGGAGATGGACGAGGGGATCGAGGCAGGCGACGAGGTCTTCATTCTCTCCACCCGCCAGGAGTGCATCGGTGTGGGGCGCGCTCGCGTGAGTGGAAGGGACGCCGCTCGCATGCAGAAGGGACTAGTCGTCAGAACCAGAAGAAATGTGCCCGGCCTGATCGTGCAGGGGTGTTCGAGCTGGGAAGAGGCGGTGAGGGCGAATGCCCGCATACTCGAGAGAGAGGAGACCAGGGCGATCGAATTCATCCAGAGGGTGGCAGACGAGAGCCAGCTCACCCCCACCGTCGCATACTCCGGAGGGAAGGACAGTCTGGCAACGCTCCTCCTCGTGATGAAGGCACTCGGAAAGGTACCCCTCATCTTTGCCGACACCGGCATGGAGTTCGGGGAGACATACAGGAACATCGATACGGTTGCGGAGAGGTACGGACTCGAGGTGGAGAGGGCGAGGGCCGAGAGGGATCTTGCGGATCATCTGGAGGATGAAGGGCCCCCTTCGATGAAAAACCGCTGGTGCTGCAGATTGTGCAAACTGGAGCCTGTGGAGAAGCTGATAAAGGAGAGATGGAGCAGATGCCTCTCGTTCATCGGCCAGCGCAGATTCGAGTCCTGGACGAGAAGGAGGTCCGCCCGTGTATGGAGCAACCCCCGGGTGCCGAGCCAGCTCTCGGCCGCTCCGATACAGGACTGGACATCCCTTCAGGTCTGGCTCTACCTGTTCAGGGAGAAGGCACCGTACAATGAACTCTACGGTATGGGTTACGATCGGATCGGCTGCTATGTCTGCCCCTCCAGCGATCTGGCACTGTTCGAGAGGATAGGGCGGACCCATCCTGAACTCTGGCAGAGATGGCGTGCGCTCCTGGAGGGGTGGAGGATCGTGCATCGACTGCCCGAGGGCTGGGTCTCGGAGGGGGATTGGAGGAAGGGATGGTGACAAGACGCGTCACAATCATCGATTATGGCCTCGGAAACCTCCGAAGCGTGACGAAAGGCCTCGAAAAAGCAGGTGCAGCGGTAAGGGTGAGTTCGGATCCGGAGGAGATCGTCTCCGCCGACGGCATCGTGATCCCCGGAGTCGGTGCCTTCAGGGAGGGGATGGAGATGCTGGGAGATCTCAGGAGATCGGTCACGGCATCGGCAGGATCGATCCCGGTCCTGGGAATCTGCCTGGGCATGCAGATGCTCCTCACGACGAGCGAGGAGCATGGCCTTCATCAGGGCCTGAACCTGATTCCGGGCCATGTGAGGAGGTTCGAACGGGTCAGGGGCATGAAGATCCCACATATGGGCTGGAACTCGCTCATCGTGGAGAGGGATCATCCGCTGCTGGAGGGGATCGGCACAGGGGACTACATGTATTTCGTTCATTCGTACCATGCGACCACCCACGCGGAGTACACGCTCACATGGACGGAATACGCAGATAGATTCTCCTCCACCATTTATCATGGAGATGTATTCGGGGTTCAGTATCACCCCGAGAAGAGCGGGCGGACAGGTCTCAGACTGTTGAAGAACTTCATCGATCTTCTCTGATGGACGAGGGGGGTCGGACACCCCGATGACGGGATCATCCCGTGTCTTCTCGGTGGGGAGAATCCTGCCTCCTGCATTCAGATCCGCATTCGGAGGATTCTGAATTCGTGGTTTGTCCTGTTCCCTCCACTCCATCATATTACCCCTGCGAACCGATATCCGGAGATGTAATGGTATAAACCCCTCCAGACTCGACGATCCATCGGGCCTCTTTCATCTTCTCCTTTATCGGGCGCACGTTATCGTCAGGACCCGGAGAAGTACATTCGGGAATTCTGGATGCAATACGGCTCGTTTCATCGCGACCGGATCGAACGCTCTGGCATTATGCATGCGGTTCCCGAGTGACGAACTCGCAGCACGCCTGTCATGTTCTCCGTGCGTGCAGGGATACTTTCCTGGCTCGATCCAGGACAGACGAAATGAGACGCACGCAGGGGCATGGAAGCGGCAGGGGTGGAGCAGAATGTCGCCCCTGGAGCGTCTGTCGATGGAGGGAGATGCGAGAAAAATTCGCCCGTTTCACTCTTTCTCGCAGAAAGGGAACGGTGCTTCTCCCGACGATATGACCCATGAGAGGAGTTCTTTCGGGATCGATTCGGGGAGCATATAACAGGAATCATACGGGCACTGCAACGTCAGTCATATCGAACAGATCCGGCACCAGGGACCACGACGGCACCTCAACTGAGCGCCGTCTGGATCAGGAACCGCCCCCTCTCGAAGGCTCTGTCGAGCAGATCGGCCTGCGGACCGCTCCCCTGTGCCATCCTCCTGCTCCCCCCGCCCTTTCCTCCGATGATGGTGCAGATCTCCTGAACGATGGAGGCCGCGTCCACCTGTTCGACCCCCGAGGCGACGACCACATGAACATTTCCGTCTGCCGAGGCGAGGATCGCGATGCCCCCTTCGTCCGCGATCCCGGTTGCGAGGCTCACCAGTTCCCGAGGGGAGGTATCGATTCGTTTGATGAAGACTTTTACCGTTCCGAAGGATTCGGGCAGCATTTGTGTCCGCTCCAGTTCCGCCACCCGCCTCTGGAGCCTCTCGATCTCCTTCCTCTGCTCCTTCCACTCGCCAAAGAATCTCTGGACCGCCGCCGGCAGCTTGTCGGGCTGGACCGAGATGACCCCCGCGGCAGAGGCGAGGAGGTTCTCCAGTTGCTGCATATGGTATATGGCCGCTTCTCCGGCGGCGAATTCGAGCCGCTCGATTCCGTCCTGAATATGCTCGACCCTGATGATCTTGATCGGTCCGACCTCCCCCGTGCTCCGGCAATGTGTACCGGCACACGCCTCCACATCACGGTTCACCCTGACGACCCTGATGTCCCGCCCTGGTGGGACTCCGCCCTGATAGAGATCGAAGCCATACTTCTGCTCCGCCTTCGTGCGCTCCTCCCAGCGCACGGATACGAGCGTATCCTCCATTACCATGCGGTTCGCCAGTATCTCGATCTTCTGGAGCTCCTCGGGTGCGATGTGCTTGAAATGCCTGATGTCGAGCCTCGAGCTCTCGCTCCCTTTCTGGGCACCCGCCTGATGTACGTGATTGCCGAGCACATCCTTGCATGCACGGAGAAGGATATGCGTCGCGGTGTGGTGCCTCATCAGTGAACGTCGCCGGTCCTCGTCGATCTTTCCCTTGACCCGGTCTCCCGCCCTCAGCGTCCCGCCGCGCACCTCGTGAAGGATCACCTCCCCCACTCTTGCCGCTGACTCCACCCTTAGCACGGACGAAGGGGTGATGATGAGGCCGGTGTCCGATGGCTGACCTCCCCCCTCCGGGTAGAAGAGGGTCTGATCAAGCACGGCGAAACCATCGAAGAAGTCTACCACATCGGCTTCGAACTCCGTATCACCTGGCTGTTCATAATACAGCAGCCGTGTCGGCGGGAGATTCGCCACCTTCCTCCTGTACTGTTCGAACGCATCCTTCTCTGCCTCCTTCTCGGCCTTCGAGTGAAGAGAGGCGATCATGGAGTAGAAGTTGTCTGGCAGATCGATACTCCCCCCTTCCTGACCGGCGATCTCCCTGACCATCTCGGGCGGTATGCCATGTGAATCGTAGAGCAGGATCAGCTCCTTCACAGGTACGGATTCGCCCTTTCTTCTGTAGGTGGAGGAGAGCTTCTGTACAATCCTTCTCCCCCTCTCGAGCGTCTGTCGGTAGCGCTCCACCTCGCCGTCCACGATCTCGCGGATGACGGGCAATGATTGCTCGAATGTATCGGCGCCGGCCTTTCTGATCTGCATCTCCACCAGATCTGCGAGCTCCATGTGCATCCCGAGCTCCATCATGAGGCGCAGCGTCCGCCTGAGCACGAGGCGTGCCAGATACCCCTCCCTCACATTGGAGGGGACGATACAGTCTCCCAGCATGTAGGCCAGGCACCGGCTGTGGTCTGCGATGGTGTACACCTTCTCGATCGGTTCGATCAGACGCTGGAGCTCCTGCACAGTGACCCCGACCGAATCCGCCACTCTCTGGCGCAACACGGCGAGGTTCGAACCCCTGATATCCATCATGCCTGCGTATCGGGCATTCATGCCGAGGATCCGTGCGTATTCCCGATCCGTCGTTCTGCCCCCGAGGGAGGCATCCGCCAGGATCTGCCCGACCATATCAGGAAAGACCGCATCGTAGATGGTGGGGGTTCCCTGAGACGCCCATACGAACCGCTCTAGCCCGTAACCGGTATCCACGATCCGAAGCCTGATCGGATAGTAACTCTCCCCCTCCAGCACCACGGGGGGTTCACCAGTGGGCGCCCTGCCCAGGTTCATGAAGACGAGTGTTGCGACCTCCAGCCCACTGATCAGGACCTCCAGGCTGGGTCCGGCATTACCACCGCCCACCCATGGATGCTCCTTGTAGGAGACATTCCAGAGGTCCGCACCTATCGATGCGAGGAACTCATCGCAGTACGAGACGGTCTCGTCCTTCCAGTAAACCTCCTCCTCGGGGGTATTGAAGGCATGATGGGCCATCATCTCGAAGAGCGTCATATGCCGACCGGAGCGCCCAACGGCATCCAGATCGTTGAGCCGTATGCAGGGCTGGGAGATGGTGAGAGGATTTGCCGGGGGTGGCACGTGCCCCCCGGTCACATAGGGCTGAAAATCCGCGATGGAGGCGATGGTCAGGTATATATCGTCGCGCCAGCGGGCGACCACCGGGTACCGGCCCATTCTCGTATGTCCATGCCGTTCGAAGAAAGAGAGGAACGCCTCGCGCATCTCATCGAGCGTATGGGGCTTGAAAACCGGATTCCCGATGAAACCGTATGGTTCGCAGGGCGCATCTCCGCAGGTCTCCCTCTCCGGATCGCGGGTCCAGAAGGCGGCCCCGCATCTGCTGCAAATCTTCCTTGCGAGCCCCTGCGATCTGAAGTATTCGAGCTGGTACTCCTCCTCGAGCATGGAAAATCACACGTGTGTTACTTACTCTATTTCGGCAACGATAAATTGTTTCGTTGTGATTCGAACCCTTTTAATTAGAGAAAGGCCGATCAATCGAAGAAGCGGTCTCCGATGCAGGCTCCTGCCTCTCGGTACAGCCAGTAATAAAAAGCAATGGTCGGAGAATGATTTCCAGGGATCAGCGATACATGAGCGAGGGGTAATACCAGAGCCGATATTCCTCGTATTCACCGGTCAGCAGGGCTATCCTGACCGCAATGATATGGGAGCATTCCCTTCCCCTGTAGAGGAAATCGTCGCAGGAGCAGAAGTCATCGTCCACCACGTATTCGTCTCCTCTCCCTACAACGACAAAGAAATCCAGGTACCTTTTCACACGGCTCTCCTCGATTGCTTTCAGCGCCTTCCTGCCCCTCTCCCCGTAGGACTGGAGAAGCGCCCCGATGAAGCCCTCTGTGATCCCTCTCTCCCGCCCGAGCTCCGCCCAGAGATCCTTCATCCGATGTATCCCGTCTTCGGCGCTGTCTCGATGTACTTCCAGCCCAGCCTCTCTGCGAGCCGGCGCATCGCCGGTGCTTCCAGCGCATGATGCGAGGCCTCCAGCAGTGCTATCGGGGATGCGATCGCCACATGATGTTTCAGCTCCGAGGATAGGAATGCATCCGCCCCCTCTTTCGCGGCATAATCGATGAGCGCCGGATCGAAGCCGCTGCCACCGACCAGTGCGAGCCTCTGTACCCCGTCCAACCTCCCTGTCACCTTCACCGGTTCTCCCAGGCGACGGGGAATCTCGCCGATGGAGAGGGAGAAATCACCGATCACACCGATCCTCATCTCCTCCACACGACGAAGCTCCAGCATGGATGCGAGTGTCCGGTTCACCCCCATCGGTGCCCGGTCGAAGTTGGTGTGCATCACGAAGAGATTGATATCAGCGCAGAGGAGCGGTCTGAGAAGTGCCGGATCCGTTCCTCTGATCGCATGGACGGGATTCCAGAATGGGGTGTGATGCACGACCAGCACCGACGCATCCAGGGACACCGCCTCTTCAGCGGCCCCTGGTGTGGCATCGAGCGCACAGCACACCTCCGATATCTCTTCTGTCCCCTCGATCACCAGACCGATTCTGGGCCGGTCCTCTTCGTCAGCCAGTGAAGAGGGTGCGATCTCCTCCATAAGGGCGAGGAAGTCGTCCCTGTGCATAACACATCTAATGCGTCCATTGAATAAAAATATGGTATTACCAATGGTAATAAAAAATCATTAAATATATTCAGAATTAAGTATATCCGTATGGAGAAGTCGATCGAAGAGATCAATCGTAAAATAAGGGAGGGAAATGTCCGGGTGGTCACCGCGGACGAGATGCCCCGGATAATCGGGGAACTGGGAGAGGAGGGGGCACTGGAGGAGGTGGATGTGGTCACGACAGGGACATTCGGGGCGATGTGCTCATCCGGGGCATTTCTGAACTTCGGCCATGCAGACCCGCCCATACGCATGGAACGGGTATGGTTGAACGATGTGGAGGCGTACGGGGGTATCGCGGCGGTGGATGCATATATCGGAGTGACTCAGCAGTCCGAAACGAGAGGGGATGAGTACGGTGGTGCCCATGTGATGGAGGACCTGGTAAGCGGTGCCGGTGTGGAACTCCACGCGATCTCGCGGGGTACCGACTGCTACCCGCGCCGGAGCATCACCACGGAACTGAAGCTCGAGGATCTGAATCAGGCGGTGATGGTGAACCCCAGGAATTCGTACCAGAGGTACAATGCCGCGACCAATTCGACCGATCGTACCCTTTTCACGTACATGGGTACGCTCCTCCCGAACTATGGAAATGTCTCCTTCTCAGGGGCCGGTTCGCTCTCCCCTCTCCAGAACGATCCTAAACTGAGAACAATCGGGAGCGGGACGCCGATCTTTCTCTGTGGCGCCCGGGGAATAGTAGTGGGAGAAGGTACGCAGCACTCGCCCGGTACTGGATTCGGCACGCTGATGGTTTCCGGGGATATGAAGCAGATGAGCAGGGACTTTCTGCGTGCTGCGACGATGCAGCATTATGGCGTCACATTGTACGTGGGCCTCGGAGTGGCGATACCGCTCCTCGATCTGGACATGGTGAGGAGCACCGGGGTCAGGGACGAAGATATCGGGGTGGACATACTCGACTATGGCGTTCCCAGAAGGAGCAGGCCGACAGTAAAGAAGGTCACCTATGCAGAGCTGAAGAGCGGCAGGGTGGAACTGATGGGCGAGGAGGTGAAGACCTCCTCGCTCTCGAGCTACAGGTTCGCCAGGAGGGTCGCCACCACCCTGAGGGAATGGATCGAGAGGGGGAAGTTCGAACTCTCCCTGCCCACGCAGAGGCTGAACAGTACCAAGGTCGCGATGCCGATGAAGGAGACGGAACCCATGCCCACGGTGAAGGAGATCATGAGCCGAATGGTGCATGCGATTACCGAGGACGAGAGTATAAAGACAGCGGCGAGGAAACTCCTGCGGGGGGATACGAACCACCTTGTCGTCCTCGACCACGCGGGCAGACTGGTGGGCATCGTCACCACGTACGACATCTCGAAATCTGTGGTGCAGGAGGGTCGTGGGGGTCTCGTGAAGGACATCATGACCCGGCAGGTGATCAGGACGACCATGGACGAGCATCTGGATATTGCTGCCCAGAAACTGGAGCGGTACAACATCAGTGCGCTCCCCGTGGTGGATCGGGATAGCCGCGTGGTGGGCATGCTCACCGCGATCGATCTGGGGAAGCTGCTGGAGAGGAGGTGGAAAAGATGAAGCTGCTGCTCACCTATTCGAAGCGGAAAGGGGGGGAGCCCATCATTGCACGCATCGTGAAGGAGACGGGTGTGCTCATCACCGTGGAGCGGGCGAACATCGACACGCTCGCGGGCGAGGTGCTGATCGATGTGCCGGACGAGAGTGCGAGGATGATCTGCGATCTGATAAAATCCCGGGGGGCAGAGGTCAGAATACTGGAGCAGGGCATCGTGCGGGACGAGAACGAGTGTGTGGACTGCGGGGCATGCATCAGCATCTGCCCGAAGGACGTCTTCTATATGGACCATGAATGGAAGGTGCAGCTGAGAAAGGGGCGCTGCATCCTGTGCGGTAGATGCATCGTGGCCTGTCCGCACAGGGCACTCTCCCAGAGCCAATGAAGCGTTTCCACTTCGAGTTCAGGGAGACCATCGCCACTGTGATGGCGGAGAACGATGCCCTCTACCACGCGGCGAAGGACGGAATGATGCGGGCGAGGCACGAGGTGGAGCGGTGCATCGCCGCCGATCCATTCTTCCTCTCGACATTCTCCCCGTACAGACCCTCGGAAGGCGGCCGGACGATCCAGCGCATGGTCAGCGCAGGAGAGAGTGCAGGGGTCGGGCCAATGGCCTCGGTCGCAGGTGCAATCGCGTGGGCGGGGCTGGAGGCGATGATGGAGGCAGGCGCCACCGGAGGAACGATAGATAACGGGGGCGATATCGCACTGTTGCCCGACAGGGGGATGAGCATCGGTATCTATGCGGGAAATTCGCCGCTTTCTGGCAAATTCGCATTCTTCATGCCCCCTTCCCACGAGATAGTGGCCGTCTGCACGTCATCGGCCACAGTGGGCCATTCGATCAGCCTCGGCATCGCGGATGCCGTGACGGTATTCGGGTCCAATCCTGCGGCCGCAGATGCCTGGGCGACTGCGATATGCAACGCACTGACACCCGAAGATCTCGGGATCTTCGATCGGCTCGAGGGTAGTGCTGCCGCCGCCGGGGATGTCAACGGAGTTTTTGCCATATTTGGCGATCTCGCCATCAGGTGGGGCAGCATTCCCAGAATGAAGCCGGCCCGCGTCGACCCCGATCTCATCACGCGGGGGATGTGATCTCAGCAGGCGTGCTCTTCGATGTAGGAGATGGCGTCGCGGTATGCGCCCCGTCCCGAGAAGGTGGCAAGGGTATTCGAACCATCGCTGACAAGGACGGAGGGTCGACCATCCCGGAGGACGAACACGAGCTGGCAGAGGTCGATCTCCTCGAATACGACTCCAGATGCGATCTCCGAGGCCGGCGAGAGCATCAGCCTCTCCTGCACGAGTTCCGAAGGGATCTCCCGGAAGAAGTAGTAGAATGCCTGGAGGGCGTTCAGCAGATCCGAGGTGAGGAGCTCCATTCGCAGCTCCTCGTCGAGTGAGTCCAGGATCTCCGCCAGCTTCTCGATGTTATCGTTTGCAATCTCCAGCATCCTCTCTACCAGCGAGGCCAGTTCAAAGTAGTCCGTCTCCATTCTCCTCCTTTCAGTCCCATCCAGATAGGTGAACCACGCCCGATAAATATATTGAGGAGTTTCAGTCATGCAGGCATTCATCCGATCAGACGCGCGGTTCTGCGAGTATATCGCCATTCTCAGGAGATTCTCCTGCTCTTACAGGGACCTGACTCCTCAAAAAATGCCCTTTTGATCGGCGCAACGTCCCTGTGCGGTGAGAGTGTTACATCGGTCGGAGGGTATGCGCCATTTCTCCGGATCTCCTCCAGACGCATCTCTCCATTTCGGTGATTCCTGAAGATAATCGTACAGCGGTTTCTGCTCTGTGAGAAATGGTGAAAGGTGTGCGGGATCCCTCTTCTCTCCCCTCGATGAGAGGATGATCACTCCTGGTGAAGCCGGGGGCAGAACGGTTACATCCGCCTGGCTCAGGCTCGATGCCTCTCGCATCTCGACGCCTGAACATACGATGTCAGGTAACGATTCGAGGAAAAATACCTCCCTACTTCGGCATTCGAGAGGGCCGGATGAGTGGAACCCCCGATACTGGAAAAGGTGATGGCGGACAGGCATACGGATCTCCCGCTCCATCCCTCTGAAAATCGCCAAAATTTAAGAAAAATGACGGCGATTATGTATTCTGTGAAGGACGAGGAGGTAGACTGGCTCGTATACTGTGCCCTCGCCGGAGGGGACCTTCTGTCCCGCGACGAGCTCTCGTCGAGGACCGGACTCGACTCCTCTCTTATGGAGCCCTCCCTCGATCGCCTCTCGAAGGCACATCTCGTCGAGCGCTCCGGGGGATCGGTGAGGATCCTCGCACTCCCTGAGATCATGATGAGGTATCATCTGGCCTCCTCGGAGGACCTGCCGTATTATCTGGAAGACAACGTCATCCGCCTCCGAAAGAGACAGGGATCCACTTGACCCGGAGGGTTGCGGTTCTCCGCATCGGCCATCGTCAGCTGAGGGATGCACGGGTGACCACACATGTGGCTCTGGCCGCCCGCGCCTTCGGGGCCGAACGGCTCTATCTCCACCGAAAGGATCCAGGCGTGGTGGAGAGCATACAGAAGGTGGTGAGCCGCTGGGGAGGCAACTTCTGCGTCATCGACGGGATCGAGTGGAAGAGGCTGATCTCGCAATGGAGAGCAGAGGGTGGAGCCGTCGTCCACCTGACGATGTACGGAGAGAGGCTCATCGATGTGATCGGCCGCGTCAGGGAGCACGATCGGATCCTGGTCGTGTTGGGGGCGGAGAAAGTTCCAGGGGAGCTGTACGGGCTTGCGGATTACAACGTCTCTGTCACATCTCAGCCCCACTCCGAGATCTCGAGCCTCGCTGTATTTCTGGATCACCTCTTTCAAGGAGAAGAGTTCGGCATCGAGTATCCGGAGGCAGAGATGCGCATCACAGGACTGGTTGGGAGTGGAGAGGATGACAAGGGGTAGGGTGCTCGTCGCAGGTTTCTCCACCCGTCATGTGGCAGGTTCTGCCTTCCGCGCCGGTTACGATGTCTACGCCATCGATCACTTCTGCGACCGGGATCTCAGCTGGTACACCCGCGACTGCATGAAGTTTGAGAATCTGGAGGAGTTGCCAGAGAAGATCGGTGAGATGTGCAGGAGGTACGAGATCGATTATTTTGTCCCCACCTCAGGGGCGGAGAGGATCGCTCCTCCGAAGGGTGGTAGGGGCATCCTGCCCGATTGTGCAGGGAGGTTCCTGGACAAGATGGAGACCGCGCATTTCTTCAGAGAGAACGGGATCCCGTCTCCCGAGCTCGTTCCTCCGAACATATATCCATGCCTGTTGAAACCAAGGTTCGGCGCTGGAGGCTGGCGAAACAGGCTGATCCGGACCGAAGAGGAGTTCAGGAGGTGGTCTGAGCAGAATGCAGGCGTCGAAGCGATCGCGCAGGAGTTCGTGGAGGGCGTGCCCTCGAGCGTCTCGTGCATCTCGAATGGGCGCGGTGCGGTGGCCATCGCGGCGAACGAGCAGCTCCTCCGGCGCACAGAGGAGGCACCCTTTGGTTTTACAGGCTCTATCACCCCGCTCGATCACCCGTTCACGAAGGAGGCAATCCGCCTCGCGGAGAAGTGCGCCGCCCGATCCGGGTGCTACGGCTCCCTCGGCATGGATCTCGTCCTGGGGGAGAGGATCTGGGCGATCGAGGTGAACCCCAGGTTCCAGGCGACGCTCGACACGGTGGAGATGAGCACCGGGTGCAACCTCTTCCAGCTACATCTGGATGCCTGCGCCGGCAGGCTTCCGGCGCGGATGCCAGAACCGTGCAGATATGCGGCAAGGGCGATACTCTTCGCTGACAGGGACCTGGAGATACGCAGCGATCTCTCCCATCTCTACCCCTGGGTGGCAGACATCCCGTGGGAAGGAACTGAATTCGAGGAGGGGAATGCGGTCGTGAGCGTTTTTGGAATCGGCAGCTCGCGCAGCCAGGCGATCGAGATGCTCAATAGTAATATCATGCGGGTCCGCAGATATTTAGACCGATGAGCGGATCAAAGAGCGAGGCGGAAGGGTTGCTGAAGGATCCTGCCATAAGGGAGTATCTTCTCAGGCTGATCGGAGAGGAGGGTATAGATTTGATCGTCAAGTTCCCTGAGGAAGGGGAGTTCAGCGACGAAGAACTGGCGGCGAAGACAGGGATCAACCTGAATTCCGTGAGGCACACCCTCTATACGCTATACGAAAAGCGGCTCGCGGAGTACAGGCGGATAAAGAACGTGGATACCGGCTGGCTTACCTATCTCTGGAAGCTGAATCTGAACAATATCGACGAGGTGATCAGGGAGGATCTCAGGTATGTGCTGGAGAAACTCGAGGCGAGGAGGAGGTTCGAGGAGGAGAACGACTTCTATGTGTGCAACAGCTGCGGCACATTCACCTTCAATCAGGTGGCCGAGACCAACTTCCTCTGCCCCGTCTGCGGCAAACCCGTGGAGCACTTCGATAACGAGATCCTTCTGAAGGCGTTGATCAGGCGTATCGAGGAGATACGCGGTTGCATCTCGAATGGCTGAAGAGCCGGTGGATGTATACGATCACATCCTCCTCTCTGCAGGGTGCACCAGGAGTGTTCGGCTCCACTGCAGGAAGGTGAGGGAGGCCGCACGGGAGTACGTGATCGATGGGGTGGTGGATAGGGATCTCGTGGAGGCGGGGGCAGCGCTTCACGATATCGGGCGCGCAAAAACGCATTCCATTGCCCATGGCCAGGTGGGTGCGGATATCTGCCGCGAGATGGGCCTACCAGAGGAGATCGCCCGGATCGTCGAGTGCCATGTGGGGGCAGGCATACCACCATGCGAATGCATCCTGCTGGGGCTCGCGCCACGCGATTGTGTCCCGTTTACAATCGAGGAGCGGATCGTCGCGCACGCGGACAACACAGTCCAGGGCCAGCAGATCACGCTGCTCCCCGAAACCGTGATGACCGCCTCTCTACTACCCAGGAAGATCAGGAGAAGGCTCTACAGACTCGCCCTCGAGATGCACCTGTTCAGAGCATGACCGATCTTATCTGGGGAAGGGCACGTATCTCCTCCACGACTCCTACAGGCAGCGGGCCGTCCAGAATGATCACCAGCTTCGGCTGCTCACTGAAGTAGGGATCGGTGACGAAGATCTGCCTGATATTCAGATCATGGTCGTGGAGCACCCCGACCGCCGCGCCGATGATGCCCTTCTCGCTCGCGTCCCTGGGAAGTATCGTGAGCACCGTCAGACCGAGCGAGTCCGCCACCTGGCTCAGATCTGGCGTTACTCTCATATTGATGAAGATCTTTGAGAGCACCCTGTCCTCCAGAATCCTCTTCACTGTCGTGTCCACCACACGCCTGTCCGTGCCGGTCGCCTTTCCCACGTGGGTGGAAGGGATCTCCACGCCATTGCAGGTCACACGGCCTCTGGCACTGACTCCGAATCCGTTCTCGAGAAGAAATCTGACCACACGTGCCTGAGCGGGGGAATCGGCAAACCTCCCCATGATCTCGGCCCACATAAGGAATCCTTTGGATGGGGTGAATAAATACATCGCTGAATTGGATCCGCCATGGGCGGCTCTAAATGTACTCCGACCATCCTCTCGCCATACACAGCTTTTTCGATCCTCGAATGCGTAGCGGCACATCCTCCCCGAAGGATAGCAGGGAAAAGGAGAAACGGCGGCTGTTGGTGAGGCAGCATGAACACACGCCTGAGGGTGGGACGCACGGGATAGGACCCCGCGGTGGCCAGAATCGGAGGATCTTCGAGTGTGCTGGATCAGACTCGAACTTCTTGGTTGCATGATAGAGATGGCGAAATCCTTCCTGAACCTCTCCCTACACACGGGCCCAGATTGATTGATGAACGCCGGTTCGCCGTGGCCGGAAAAGATAAGGTATTTCACCTGCGCAGGTACTGTATATAGAATGAGCCCGGGGAGGATACTCCCTCAGGCGGTATGAAATCGGCATCGCGGCCATGGTTGAAGAGGGACGTGATGCGACCGGCACGTTTGCACAGTGCGAGGGTTGCCAAGCCAGGTCAAAGGCGTCAGCTTGAGGGGCTGATCTCGAAGGAGTTCGTGAGTTCAAATCTCACCCCTCGCATACGTATCGTATGGTAGAATCGCTGATTTCAACGCAATACAAACGGAATGAAATCATATCTGGATCACCTGCATACCAGAGATGTTCCAGTTTCCTGCACCGGAGAGATCCCCGAAGTGCAGCTTCATCTTGAAGGGTTTGCGGATATATCAAACAGCGATGAGCGAAGATACATATTGAAGAATCTGTTACAAATGAATTCGGCGATAATTCTATTCTCCTGGCACTAATAAGATTTTGGAGAAGATCGCTAAGGTCATCGCAAAAGTCCTTGATACGCAAATAAAAACAACTCCGCAGATAAATCCTGAAGATCTCAGGGATGATGATCTGATGGGCTTTGGTTCGGGAATGTGCGCTGCAGAACACCATCATGCCCTCCTCGAACTTGCCGATTAATTACCGCAGGCGAACCACAGGAGAGCAACCATCTTCTCGACCTGCAGGATGCCGACCATACTGTATAATAGGAAGGATTCAGAGAATTCGTGTAAAAGAACCACCGTTCTCTCATGAAAGACTGCAGGCATGAAGTGGTCCGATTATCGATGAATTTGGTCGGGGGGTTTCTACACGAACGGTTGTCTCGAGTTTTTTGGGGACCACCATCTGGTGATGATTATGGGGAGATGCGATGCCGTATCTTCGCCATGAATTACAGCAATCGGTGAAGTGAGGGATCATGTTCGGATTCCGATGTTTCAATACCTGATCATCGTAATTTCAGGAATAAACGAAAAACCGATGGTAGCGTACACGAAGTGATGTAAAATAAAATCCCCCGTATCCTACAGTGAT